>JALFSR010000088.1 GCA_022778745.1 Clostridiales bacterium | reverse complement strand
TATTGTACATTTGATACATTTCCGCTTTTATGATTCCCCAAAAACCTTCTGTCGGACCATTATCTATGCAATGACCAACCCGTGACATAGATTGTATCATTTCGTGTTCCTTGAGTTTTTTCTGAAAAACTTTACTTGTATGATAGTAATTATGCAGATGTTCCTGGGACAGAAAAGTTATATCCAGCAGACAGTGTCTTAATTTCTGTCAGTCAAGGACCGAGAAATCGTATCGTAAATTCTACAGAAGGATTGAGTGTAAATGCAAGAGGACTATTGCTTGCTGATGAGACAGGACATACAACACATCCGGGAATCTTTGCGAGTGGTGATGTTGTAAATGGGGCAAGGACAGTAGTAGAGGCAGTTGCCCATTCTAAGAAGGTAGCAGAGGAGATGGATGCTTATATTCAAAGTCTTCCTGAAATCAAATAAAATATAAATCAGACCAAATACAAGGAGCTGTTGCATTAAGTTGAAATCATACATGATATAGTAATGCCAATTTTGGCAGATAATGATATCTTGCAGGGCTTACCCTTACTGTAACAGCTCCATTTCCCAAATTTGGGACAATTAGTTAAACAAATTGGTTTTTTTGCTCATCATAGATGTAATTGATAGCAGACAGTTTTGCAATAATGATTGATTTATCGCAGTTCATATCTTCACAAAATGCATCTAAAGAATGATAATAATCTCTTAATTTAGTATTTACAAAGCTTAATAACATAACTGGATCATTTGGTATGCTCATGATTATGCACTCCTTTCGGGCAAATGGATTTTAATAGCTTATCTACAATATGGTGGAGAAGTTGTGCTTCTTCGGTGTCAGCCAGAGAATAGCGGACTTCTTTTCCAACACGTCTGCCGCTGATTAAGCCTGCTTGTTTCAGACATCGCAGGTGATGTGAGACAGCGGGAGGACTCATATCAATGGCGGCAGCGATATTTAATACACATTCCTCGCTATGGCAAAGCAGCCAGAAGATTTGCAGACGTGTACCGTCAGAAAGCTGTTTAAAACGTTCAGCAGTCTGAGTGCAGATATCTCGATCTGGCATTGTCTGAAGTACAAAAGAAATATCTCCATGATCGTGAGGCATAGTTTGAGTAGATGTTTTCATAAATAAAAAACCCCATTTCGCTAAAACTATTTATATTCTATTTTATATCAAACCAAACATCCCGTCAAGCAACGAACTAATGGATAAAATATTAATAATTATTGACAAAAAACACAAAATAAGAATAAATTAGGCAGGCTTGCCTCAAACTCCCGAAATCTCTCATTTTTTGAGCATTTCCTATGTAATAAAAATAAAATATGGATGAAATTTGTACCAAAATTCCATATTTTGAAAAAAATTGCTTTACTACATTGAAAAATATGTTATAATAAAAGTAGTGTATTCCCACAATATCCGGAGGGGACACAGATAAACACTAAAAGTGCAAAGAGAGACTTTGCCGAACTATTTTAGGAGGTTCAAAATGGCTAAATGGGTTTATATGTTTACAGAAGGTGACGCAACAATGAGAAACCTTCTCGGTGGTAAAGGTGCAAACTTAGCAGAAATGACAAACTTAGGTTTGCCAGTACCACAGGGCTTCACAATTACAACAGAAGCTTGTACTCAGTATTACGAAGACGGAAGAAAGATCAATGACGAGATCATGGAACAGATCATGGAAGCTATCACAAAGATGGAAGCTGTTACTGGAAAGAAATTCGGTGACAAGGAAAATCCTTTATTAGTTTCTGTTCGTTCTGGTGCTAGAGCTTCTATGCCAGGTATGATGGATACAATCCTGAACCTTGGTTTAAATGAAGAAGTTGTAGAAGTATTATCCGCTAAGTCTGGTAACCCACGCTGGGCTTGGGACTGCTACAGAAGATTCATCCAGATGTTCTCTGATGTAGTTATGGAAGTTGGTAAGAAGTATTTTGAAGAACTGATTGATAAGATGAAAGCAGAAAAGGGAGTTACACAGGACGTTGAACTTACTGCTGAAGACTTAAAGGAATTAGCTAATCAGTTTAAGGCTGAATATAAGGAAAAGATTGGTGAAGATTTCCCAACAGATCCAAAGGTTCAGTTAATGGAAGCAATCAAGGCTGTATTCCGTTCCTGGGATAACCCAAGAGCAAATGTATATCGTCGTGATAACGATATCCCATATTCTTGGGGTACTGCAGTTAACGTACAGATGATGGCATTTGGTAACATGGGTGAGACATCTGGTACAGGTGTTGCATTTACTCGTGACCCAGCAACAGGTGAAAAGCACTTAATGGGTGAGTTCTTAATGAACGCTCAGGGTGAAGACGTTGTTGCAGGTGTTCGTACACCTCAGAAGATCGACCAGTTAAAGAACGTTATGCCAGAAGTTTACGATCAGTTCGTAGGTATCTGCAATACATTGGAAGATCATTACAGAGATATGCAGGATATGGAGTTCACAATTGAAGATAAGAAGCTCTATATGTTACAGACACGTAATGGTAAGAGAACTGCAAAGGCTGCTTTAAAGATCGCTTGTGACTTAGTTGATGAAGGTATGATCTCTGAAGAAAAGGCTGTTGCAATGATCGACCCAAGAAACTTAGATACATTATTACATCCACAGTTCGATGCTGCTGCTTTAAAGGCTACAGAGCCAATTGCTAAGGCTTTAGCTGCATCTCCAGGTGCTGCTTGTGGACAGATCGTATTCACAGCTGAAGATGCTAAGGCATGGGCTGCTGAAGGTAAGAAGGTTGTTCTTGTTCGTCTTGAAACATCTCCAGAAGATATTGAAGGTATGAAGGCTGCACAGGGTATCTTAACTGTTCGTGGTGGTATGACATCTCATGCTGCTGTAGTTGCTCGTGGTATGGGTACATGCTGTGTATCTGGTTGTTCCGAAATCGCTATGGACGAAGAAAACAATAAGTTTGTTCTTGCTGGTAAGGAATATCATGAGGGAGATGAAATCTCTATCGATGGTTCTACAGGTAAGATTTATGATGGTATTATCCCAACTGTACCTGCTACAATCGCTGGTGAATTCGGAAGAATCATGGCATGGGCTGATAAGTACAGAACATTAAAGGTTAGAACAAACGCAGATACTCCAGCAGATGCTAAGAAGGCTCGTGAACTTGGCGCAGAAGGTATCGGTCTTTGCCGTACAGAGCATATGTTCTTTGAAGGCGACAGAATTGATGCATTCCGTGAAATGATCTGTGCTGATACAGTAGAAGAAAGAGAAGCTGCTCTGGAAAAGATTCTTCCAGTACAGCAGGGAGACTTCGAAAAGTTATACGAAGCTTTGGAAGGTAACCCAGTTACAATTCGTTTCTTGGATCCACCTTTACATGAATTCGTTCCAACAGAAGAAGAAGATATCAAGAAGTTAGCAGATGCTCAGGGTAAGACTGTTGAGCAGATTAAGACAATCATTGATTCCTTACATGAATTCAACCCAATGATGGGTCATCGTGGATGCCGTCTTGCTGTAACATATCCAGAAATTGCTAAGATGCAGACAAAGGCTGTTATCCGTGCAGCAATCAATGTTCAGAAGGCTCATGCTGATTGGACAGTTGCTCCAGAAATCATGATTCCATTGGTTGGTGACATCAAGGAATTAAAGTATGTTAAGAAGGTTGTAGTAGAAACAGCTGACGCTGAAATCGCTGCTGCTGCTGTTGATCTGAAGTACGAAGTTGGTACAATGATCGAAATTCCAAGAGCTGCTCTTACAGCTGATGATATCGCTAAGGAAGCTGACTTCTTCTGCTTCGGTACAAACGACTTAACACAGATGACATACGGATTCTCCCGTGATGATGCTGGTAAGTTCTTAAACGCTTACTATGATGCTAAGATCTTTGAAAACGATCCATTCGCTAAGTTAGACCAGGTTGGTGTTGGTAAGTTAATGAAGATGGCAATCGAATTAGGTAAGCCAGTAAATCCAAAATTACACATTGGTATTTGTGGAGAGCACGGTGGAGATCCAAGTTCCGTAGAATTCTGCCATAAGATTGGTTTAGACTATGTATCTTGTTCACCATTCCGTGTACCGATCGCTAGATTAGCTGCTGCACAGGCTGCAATCAACAATAAATAATATAACGTGATCTCTACACTTTTTAATAGACAAGAACCTTGCCCTTGTGGCAGGGTTCTTGTTTTTGTATAATATGAAATCTGATTCACAACGATACATCGATAATTGCCTGATAAAATTAAAAAAATATAGAAAAAAATTTGCTAAAATAAAAAATACGTAGTATGATTCTAATAGGCGGGCTTTGTAAAGAAAGATAACCATAGTACATGCATTTATCAGCATGAAAATTTGTGAAGGAATAATTTATGGAAACAAAGGTGGAGAGCAGTTCTGTTACGGAGTATTGGATACAGATAATGTAAAATGTCGTAAATTTTATGAAGTTCAGAGCTTTTTTAAAGACATTGCTGCATATAAAGATGCGTTGGATACTCCAATTAAGAGTGAAGTGGCTATTATCTATGATTATGACTCTTTGACTGCATTTCATATTCAAAGACAGAGTATTTTACTTGATTGCCAGAATGAGATGAAAAAATTCCACAAGGCATTTTATGATGACAATGTCATGGTTGATGTGATTCCTTCTGATGCAGATCCTTCTGAATATAAGGTAATTGTTTTACCGCAAATGATTATTACATTTGGAAGCATTTGAATGTAATATTGTTTAAGATAGGAAGATATCAAACGGTATTTTGCTAAAAATATAGAAATAAAAGCGAAAATGTTGATATACAAAAAAATAAATGTGGAGAGACAACAGCGAAATGCTAAGATAAGATTAGGTGTACGGATTCCAATACAGTTTGCATAGAGTGGATACTATCTAAAAAGATAAAATTATAAGTTTGTGAACAACAAATAACAAAAAATAAAAAATTATACAAAAGGGAAAGCTGCGAGCATATAAAAGTTTATGAGTTCGCAGCTTTCTTTTTAATCATATAAAATGTATAATTTTTTCATGAGTAAGGATGGAGAGTTGAAGTAGGATTTCCCACTTTGTTCTTATTGTATTTTACGATAAAAATTGTTAAATCAGGCATTTTCACTACTCTTGATATGCAATATTGCCTTTACAAATTGTCATTTTTACTTTTCCAGTTAATGTCTGACCGATAAATGGACTGTTTGAGGATTTGGAAGCAAATGTAGTAGGAGTCCAAGTTTTATTTTCATCAAAAATCACGAGGTCTGCGCTTGAGCCGATTTCCAAAGTTCCATAAGGAAGGCGGTATAAGTTTGCTGGATGAATAGTCAGTTTTTCAATCAACTGTGATAATGTCAAATGACCTGGTTTTACAAGATTGGTAATTCCAAGTGCAAATGCAGTTTCCAGACCGATAATTCCGCTTGGGGCTTTTAAAAATGGTCTGGCTTTTTCATCGGCGCTATGCGGAGCATGATCGGTTGCAATAATGTCAATTGTACCGTCTTTTAATCCTTCAATAATGGCCTGACGATCGTTTTCTGTGCGAAGCGGAGGATTCATTTTTGCAAGTGTACCATGTTTCAATACAGCTTCGTCGGTTAAAGAGAAATGATGAGGTGTTGCTTCAGCGTAAACAGGTGCACCAAGCTGTTTTGCAGTGCGGACAAGGGCAACAGAATTGGCAGAACTGATATGCTGAATATTAATTGTGGCACCAGTATAGAGAGAAAGCATGCAGTCTCTTGCTACAAGGACATCTTCCGCAGCAGACGGTGCACCAAACATACCTAATTTTTCTGAAACAGCACCATGATGAATTCCGCTATTTACAATAAGAGATGCATCTTCTTCATGGAAACTAATTGGAAGATTCAATGCCTTAGCACGCTGCATTGCTTCTAGTACTAACGTTTCATCCATCAGAGGGATTCCATCATCGGTGAAACCAGCTGCTCCATTTGATGCCAAGTCTTCCATTGGGACAAGCTGTTGTCCTTTCAGACCCTGGCTGACAGCGGCAGTAGTAAGAACACGAATTTTTTCCTTTTCTGCTTTATTCAATACGTAAGCAAGTGTATCAGTATTATCGACAGTTGGTTTTGTATTTGCCATGCAGATCACTGTCGTATAACCACCTTTTGCAGCAGCAAGAGAGCCAGTATGAATGTCTTCTTTATAGGTTAAACCTGGGTCACGAAAATGTACATGTACATCAATAAATCCAGGAGCAATAACAAGACCAGAAGCATCAATTATATCTTCATTTGGTTCTGGATTTAAGTTGCCGATTGCATCAATGATACCATCTTTTATTCTAATATCTGTGATTTGATCAGTCTGATTTTTAGGATCAATCATACGTCCATGCTGAATAATCATAAATAACCGCCTTTCTTTTTATTATAAATAGATATAAGCAAGTTGCCTTATACTTTAGTATAACAGTTATAAGAATTATTTGTCAATTGGTCAGAATAATATATTATTACAAGTTGCGTTATAAAGCAAAATATGATATGCTGTAATCAGGCAAAAATTAGGAAATTGTTTGATCGAATCAAAGAACTTCTCTGCTTCATAATATATAAAAAACTAAGCAGTAATTTGGTTATGAACAGGCAGAAAAGCGAATTAAGAATGCCTGTTTGACTTTTATTTTATATGAATTTTACAACTTTTTTATAAAATAAAAAATAAATGAGAAAGGGAGAATTAACAATGAAAAAAAAGACATGGCTTATACTTGGTATGGCGGTTATGCTTAGTGCGGCGACTCCTGTATACGCAAAGAAGGATAATCCGGCAGGAGTGGAGCAAAGCATGAAAACGGAAAACTTCCAGATTGAAATTGGAGATGCATTACAAGAAAGATTAGTGAAATCTGACAGAGAAATTAGCCAAGCTCCACAGCTGTACTCTAATGCTGCAGGAGTAAATTATTATTCACAGCTGAGCAACGATGAGAAAATGATTTATGATCAATTAAAGGAAATAGCAATATCTCAAAATCAGATAGAACTTCAATGGCCGAAAAATTTGAGTTTTGTTGCAAGTACGCAAGAAGAATATGAAGAAAAAAGAGCAGAAGTGCGTTCTGTTTTAAACTGGACGTTGCAGAATGTAGTGGATGCATTATCGAAAGATTATCCAGAACTATATTGGCTCGATATTTCAAAGTCAACGTATTCTTGGAAGTATAGTCAAGTGAAAGAAAATGGAAAAATTTATTATAATATGGGACAAATCTATTATAATATAGTGGCTCGTTATACAGAAGAAGAAGTCACAAATTTAAATGAGAAGCTGGATACATTACATTTTGAGGGAAATAATCGTTATCAAGTAGTAAAAGCAATTCATGATTATTTATGTGAAAATGTTGTATATAGTGAAAAAAAACCACATGTAAATGAACCATATGGGGCATTAATAGATGGAATAGCAGTTTGTGAAGGATATGGAGAAGCGTTCAAATGGCTTTGCGACAGAGAAGGTATTCCATGTGTTTCCGTAATAGGAACTGCATCCAGAGAAGCAAATGTTGCACATTTATGGAATTACGTCCAAATGGAAGATGGAAAATGGTATGCAGTTGATGTAACATGGGATGATTTGGAAGATCGTATTGTTTATACATATTTTCTTGTGGGAAGTGAGACAACAGTAGATAATGGAAAGAAATTTTTTGATAATCATAAGGAATGCGGAGATTTTTCTGGTTTAGGTTACAAAGAGTTTATATATCCCCAGTTAAGTGAATCAAAATATTATCAAAAAGATAATGTTGAGGAAAACAGTATTTCATATTCTCTTCATGTACAGGATATTGGCTGGATGGAAGAAGTATCAAATGGAGCAAGTGGTGGTACGATAGGAAAATCAAAACGAGTAGAGGCTATTCGAATTCATTTGACAAATCAGAAAATTTCTGGTGGAGTGGAGTACACTTCTTATGTAAATGGCAGATGGCAGCCTTATGTAGAAGATGGTGCTGTAACGGGAACGACAGGGAAGAGTCTTCGCTTAGAGGCATTAAAAGTTCGTCTGACAGGTGAGATGGATCAGCAGTATGATGTATATTATCGTGTTCATGCACAAGATTATGGGTGGCTTGGATGGGCGGCTAATGGAGCAGAATCAGGAACGACTAATTTGAATAAACGTCTGGAAGCAATACAGATTCGTCTTGTACCAAAGGGAGAGCCAGCACCAGGAAATACAAAGCGTCCATTTATAGCTGGAGAAATAGGAATTACCTATTCTGCACATGTACAAAATATTGGATGGCAGGAATGGAAGTTGAATGGGGAACGAGCTGGTACGAATGGAAAGAGTCTCCGATTGGAAGCAATTAGAATCGCACTTACAAACTCTGGAATGAAGGGTGATGTAGAATATCGTACTCATATGCAAAATATTGGATGGAAGCCATGGGTTAGTGGTGGAAAAGTAAGCGGTCAGACGGGAGAGGGTCTTCGTATGGAGGCAGTTCAGATTCGTTTAACGGATGAATTAGTGGACAATTATAACGTTATTTATCGTGCGCATGTACAAAATATTGGATGGCAAGAATGGGTATCTAATGGACAAAAAGCAGGAACAAGTGGAAAGAGCCTCCGTGTAGAAGGTATTGAAATTCGTCTTGAGCGAAAATAAATAAGATCATAGGATTTTGATATAAAATTATAGGAATTTGTATTGTAGGATGATGCAATAGATAGTATACTAGTAACAAAATAAAAACTTTGGAGGTGGAATTTTTGGTAAGAAATGAAAAAATGATCTCTCAGACTGATTGTTACTTATTTGGACTTGGAAGACATTATGAAATTTATGAAAAATTAGGTGCACATGCAATGACAGTAGACGGAGAAGACGGAGTATATTTTGCTGTATGGGCACCAAATGCGAAGGATGTATATGTAATCGGTGAGTTTAATCAATGGGAATTTACAACCCGTTTACAGCCAGTGGAATCAAGCGGAATATGGGATGGATTTGTTCCTGGTGCAGAAATTGGTCAAATGTACAAGTTTGCAATTAATACTTATAATGGAAGAGTATTGTTTAAGTCGGATCCATATGCAAATCAGGCAGAAATGCGTCCTGGAACAGCATCAATTGTAACGGATTTAACATATGAGTGGAACGACAAATCCTGGATGAATAAGCGAAAAAAGAAAGACATGAAAAAAGAGCCAATGGCTATTTATGAAGTTCATCTTGGTTCATGGAGAAAACATTATGACAGTACGCATGAATGGTTCTATAATTATCGAGAGATGGCAGATGAATTACTTGATTATGTAAAACAAGTCGGATATACACATATAGAACTAATAGGAATTGCAGAGCATCCATTTGACGGTTCTTGGGGATATCAAGTAACAGGATATTATGCACCAACTTCTCGTTATGGAATGCCAGCTGATTTTATGTATTTTGTTGATACGATGCATAAAAATGGTATCGGTGTTATTCTTGACTGGGTTCCAGCACATTTCCCAAGAGATGCACATGGTTTGGCTGAGTTTGATGGCACTCCAACTTATGAATATGCTGACCCGAGAAAGGGAGAACATCCAGATTGGGGAACAAAGATATTTGATTATGGAAAAAATCAGGTCATCAATTTCTTACTTGCTAATGCATTATTCTGGATTGAAAAATTCCATATTGATGGACTTCGTGTCGATGCAGTTGCGTCAATGCTTTATCTTGACTATGGTAAGACACCAGGAAACTGGGTTCCAAATATTTATGGTGGTCATGAAAATTTGGAAGCAATTGAATTCTTTAAACATTTAAACAGTGTAATTGCAAAGCGAGATCCAGGTGTTATGACGATTGCAGAGGAATCAACTGCATGGCCACTTGTGACAAGAAGACCAGAAGATGGTGGTCTTGGATTTACATTTAAGTGGAATATGGGATGGATGCATGATTTCCTTGAATATATGCAGATGGATCCAATTTACCGTAAATATCATCATAATAAGATGACATTTGGTATGACATACGCATTTAGTGAAAATTATATTTTAGTGCTTTCACATGATGAAGTTGTTCATTTGAAGAAGGCAATGTTGAGCAAAATGCCAGGATGGGATGGTGATAAGTTCCGCCAGTTAAAGGCTGCTTATACATTTATGATCGGTCATCCAGGAAAGAAATTATTGTTTATGGGACAAGATTTTGGTCAATGGTCTGAATGGAATGAAGCAAAAGCATTGGATTGGTATCTTCTTGGTGATGAGAGACATAAAAACTTACAGAAATATTTTGCAGATTTGCTGAAAGTTTATAAGAAATATTCTTCTGCATCAGAATTAGATGACAGTTGGGATGGTTTCCAGTGGGTTAATGCGGATGACGCAGAAAATAGTGTGTTCAGTTTTATTAGAAGAAACAAAAAGAGAAAAAATAGTTTGATTTATGTATGCAATTTCACTCCAATGGAGCGTAAAGGGTATCGTATTGGAGTTCCAGAGAATACAAAATATCAAATTATTCTGGATAATGAACATGGCTATTATAAGAAAGAAGAGCGTACAGTGTTAAAACCAGAAGAGGTAGAATTTAATGGAATGCCATATTCCTTAAATCTTGATTTACAGGGATTTGGAACATTTATTCTGAAATTTGATGAAGATCAAAAAACAAAATAATAGGGATAACCTGATAGGAAGAAGATCTGAAGCAAGCGTATTGTATTGCTTCAGATTTTTTTATATAATGGCTGTTATTTTTGCATTTTTTAAGTGGACTGCGAATAACAAGTTATTATTTTTATGTAAATAGTATTTAAAAACACATATTGTATAGATAAAATTATACAATATGTGGATAAAAACTATAAAATTAGATATTTTTGACTAAATTATTGACAAATGCGGCTTTTGCGATAAAATAGGCGTATCAGAAATTTCTGAAAGGTTCCGGAACAAAAAAAGAAAGGAGATGATATGTTGGAAAAAAGGATCTGATAATATCTGGATTTTTAGTAATTAGTACAGTGATGGATATAAAAACAAAGCGTATTCCGAACAGATGGATTGGATTGATATTTTTGATTGGATGGATAGATGCCTTTTTTACAAAAGAGGCGGGAGATTATATTAAGTTTAGTATAATTACATTTTTGATTTGTTCGATTGGCTTTTGGATAGGAGCTGTTGGCGGAGCAGATGTAAAGCTGATCGGAGTTATGGCTGGATGGATACGTTCTTGGGATATATGGATTTGTGTAGTTGCTGCCTGTATGAGTGCAGGTTTTATTGGTATTATTCAGATGATTTATCAGAGGAAATTTTGCAGCAGAATGTCTGAGACATATCGTTTTTTCCGAGCACTGTTTTTTGGTCAGATCAATGGATGGAAGGAGCGGCTGCCTGATACAGAGCCAATTTGTTTTTCTTTTTATATTTTGATTGGATATTGGATTATGCGGTATGTCTCATAGCTATGAAAGGAACGGAATAATGCGGAATAAAAAGTGAGCAGACAAGAAAAGAGGGATTGAAAGTGAAGAAGATATTGGCAGTATATGATATTGACCAGAAGTATGCACAAAAATTAACGGATTATTTGAATCGTGTAGAGAAGATAGCATTTCATATGATTCATTTTACAAGTATACAGTCATTGGAAGAGTATGCGAAAGAGCATTTGATTCATGTACTTTTGATTAATCAAGAAGCGATGAGAGAAGAAATTAAATCATGGAATATCCAACAGATCTTGTATTTGACAGATGTTGAGGGAATAACAGAATTTAACCAATGCAGAACGATTTATAAATATCAATCAGCGGAGTATATGGTGAGAGAATTGATGGATTGCTATGAAGCATTGCTGCCTCCAGGATGGAAAGATACAAAACTTTCAGAAGGTTCCTTTATTATAGGTGTATATTCCCCAGTCAGACGCTGTATGAAAACGTCCTTCTGTCTGGCTATGGGAATGATTCTGGCAGAAACTCAATCAGTGATGTATTTGAATTTAGAGGAGATGTCAGGGTTGGAACAGATGCTTGGACAATCGTTTGATGCTGACCTATCAGATGCACTATTTTATTACAGTCAGGACTCATTAAATAGACAGATTCATACAGTGATTGACAAACTTGGAAAGCTTGATTTTATTCCGCCCGTTCGTTACATAGCAGATAAAGAAGCAGTGACAATCGATAATTTATTTGGCTTAATTCAAGAGCTTGAGAGAAAAAATCATTACGATACAATTATTATTGACATAGCAGATGGTGGTCCATCATTAAATGGGGTATTGAAACTTTGCAAAAAAATTTATATGCCAATTTGTTCCGATTTTGTATCAAAAGCAAAGATTGAAGAATTTGAACATATGATGGAGATTATCGGAGAACAGGAAGTTTTAAAACGAATTGAAAAAATAGAATTGCCGAAGGTGAATTTAACAAAATCAGAACAATCTTATGAAGAACAGCTGTTGTGGGGAGAGTTTGGCGATTATATTAGGAATTTAATACGATAAGGGAGACACATAACAGTGAGTGATGATCAAAAAAAGCAAAAAGATGAGCTAAAAGAATACCTATATCATAAAATCGTAGAAAAGATGGACATGACAGTATCAATCAGCGATGAGCAGTTATTGGATTTTATTGATGAGATACTTGTAAAAGAAAGCAAAAATAAATATATTACATTGCCTATGAAATATCGCTATCGGCAGGAATTATTTGATTCCTTTCGCCGTCTTGATGTGTTGAGTGAAGCGATGGATGATGAAAGTATAACAGAAATTATGGTAAATGGTGCGAATCATATTTTTATAGAAAAAGAAGGACGCATTCAAAAATTTCATAAAGTATTTTCATCGGAAGAAAAGTTAGAAGATGTAATACAACAAATTGCTTCACGAGTAAATCGAAGAGTAAATGAAGCTTCTCCGATGGTAGATGCTCGTCTGGAAGACGGATCGAGAGTCAATATTGTTCTTCCCCCAATAGCATTGGATGGACCAAGTGTAACGATCAGAAGATTTTCTAAAGAACCAATTCGTATGGAACAGTTAGTGCTATGGAATAGTATTAGTCAAGAGGCGGCAAGTGATTTAGAATCTCTCGTAAAAAGCGGATATAATATTTTTGTATGTGGCGGAACAGGATCGGGAAAGACAACGTTTTTAGGAGCACTGGCAGAATTCATACCTTCTGATGACAGAGTTATTACAATTGAAGATTCAGCAGAATTGAAGTTGGTGAATATAAAAAATATTGTGCGGCTTGAGACGAGAGCTGCAAATCTGGATGGAAAGTATGAGGTAACAATACGTCAGCTGATACGAAATGCATTACGTATGAGACCGACTCGAATTATAATTGGAGAGGTACGCGGTGCAGAGGCGTTGGATATGCTGCAGGCGATGAATACGGGACATGATGGTTCACTTTCAACAGGACATGCGAATAGTTCGGAAGATATGATTTCGCGTCTGGAAACAATGGTTTTGATGGGAATGGAGCTGCCACTTGGGGCAGTGCGTGGACAGATTGCATCTGCAATTGATATTATTGTATATTTAGGTCGGTTAAGAGATAAGAGTAGACATGTCATTTGTATTGATGAAGTGGATGGGATAAAAGATGGAACAATAATGTTAAATCATTTGTATTGCTGGCAGGAAGAAGGAGAAAGAGATGGGAAAGTTATTGGAAAACTTATCCGAGTACAGCCGCTTAAACACAGGGAAAAACTCAAGGCAGCGGGATATCAGCTATCAGACATATACAATGACTCCGATGGAAACACTGCATTATAGTGTGCAGGGAACATTGCTTAGTGTAAGTATTAGCTGGGTTTTTTATAAGAGTGTATTTGTATGTGGAGTTTCATTATTATCTGTAGTATTTTATTTGAAATATAAGCAGGAGCAGCTGAGAAAAAAACGTTTGGAATTATTAAGAATGCAGTTTAGAGATGGAATAGTAATGATGGCATCCTTATTGTCAGCAGGATATTCTCCAGAAAACGCAGTAGCAAAAGTACCAGCAGAATTAGAAATGCTTTGGGGAAAGGATGCAGACATGGCATTAGAATTTCATAAAATGAGCAATGAACTTTTATTGAATCGTCCGATTGAAGCTATATGGAATGATTTTGCAAAGCGTTCTGGAATGGAAGAAGCAGAAAATTTTGCTCAGGTATTCGCTATTGTAAAAAGAAGTGGAGGGAATGTGTCATTGATCATTCAATGGGCAGTACAGCGATTGAATCAGCGGTTTCAAGCAGAGGAGCAAATACAGACAATGCTTGCATCTCGAAAATATGAACAAAAAATTATGAATAGTATTCCCATTATAATTCTTGTTTATATCAATATTTCTTCTCCAGAAATGATATCATCTATGTATACAACGATTTCGGGAAGAATTATCATGACAATTTGCCTTTGTATTTATCTGGTTTCTTATGGATTAGCAAAAAAAATTGTAGAAATTGAGGTGTAATGATGATTTATGGCATTGTGTTGACTGCACTGGTTTTACTTGCGTTTTCCAAACGAATGTATCGAAAAGAACGAGTGATACAATATCCGAAGAAATGGTTTGGATTTTTATATCCAATGGGATTATGGCTATATGATACACTTTCTAAATCAGCACGGAAAACGAAACGAGAACAGGAGAGAAAAGCACAGGCAGTATATATAAAAGAAAAGGCATCGGATAAATTAGAGTTTGATGCAGTGAAACGCTTTGTTTTAATATGGATCTGCCTTGTATTTGGTACATTTGTTTCTATTATAATTACAATACAAACGCAAGAGATTGAAAATAATCAGTTAAAAAGACCAGCGTTTGGCGAGAGCGAAACATATCGTGTTGCGGTAGATGGAATGGAGAGGACGGAATATATTGATATTACAGTAGATGGAAAACAGCCAAGTGAAGAAGCAATGAATAATATTTTTGATGAGCAGTTTGAAAAGTTAAAAGTTTCTATTCTAGGAAAAAATAAATCGTTAGAAGAAGTACGTACAAATCTGGAATTTCCATCTAGTACGATGTATGGAATACGGGTAAGATGGGAAAGTAATAAGCCAGATAAAATCAATCATGAAGGAGAGATTCAGACAGAAGAGATTGATGAAGCTGGAGAAGAGGTCGAATTTCTAGTAACAATGACGTATTCTACATATCAGTCAACATATCAATTAAAAGTTATTTTATTTCCCAATATAAAGAACCAGGATTTTTATTTAAATGAGTTAATGACAAATATTAAAAAAAGAAATCAGGAAGAGATTGATCAAGAATATTTGCAATTACCAGAAACAATAGATGGCATTCCATTAAATTATGAGATGGAATCAAATCAAAGGAAATTAGAATTATTTGCACTAACAATAGCAGCAGCAATATTAATTTTTTTTGCTGGATACAGCAGCTTAGAAAGGCGATATAAAAAGAGAAATTATCAGCTTATGATTGATTATCCCTCTCTTGTATCGAAACTAAATTTATTAATTGGTGCAGGTATGACACCAAGAATGGCATGGGAACGAATTGCAGCAGATTATCAAAATCGTGAACAAGAGTTTCGATATGTCTATGAGGAAATGATTATTACGAAAAATAGTATGAAAAGTGGGTGTCCAGAAGGACGTGCTTATGGAGAATTTGGAAGGCGGTGTGGACTCCCTTCTTATTTGAAACTTGGAAATTTATTGGAGCAAAACCTAAAACAAGGAGTTTCTGGACTGAACCAAAAGTTGGAAGAAGAAATGGTATGTGCATTAGAAGAAAGAAAACATATGGCACTTCGGCTAGGGGAAGAGGCGGGAACAAGACTATTACTTCCGATGTTTCTTATGCTTGGGATTGTGATAATTGTATTAATTGTACCTGCATTTATGTCATTTTATTTGTAAATTGATATCGTTTTAGGAAAGGAGATTTCTATGGGAAAAGAATTTTGGCTGGCATTGGCGAAGGATGAGTCGGGAATTGGAGTAGTAGAAATTATATTGATACTTGTTGTGTTGATTGCGCTTGTATTGGTTTTTAAAAAGCAGATCAAAAAGTTGGTGGATGATATTTTTAAGACGATTCAGACAAACTCTGGAAGTGTAATGAAAGATTTCTAATGGAAAGAAAAGGAAGTATTACTGTATTTTTCAGTTTAAGTCTGACAATTGTGATTACTCTGATTTGTACAACAATTGAAACAGTGAGATTAAATGGACTTCAGCAGCAGTTGGATATGGCAGCAGATTCTGCACTGGACTCTATGTTTGCTTCATATGATCGGCAGTTATTAGAACAGTATGGATTGTTGTTCTTGAATGGGAGTGGAGGAAATGATAAATATTCGGATTTGTATTTAAAAAATCAGATGGAAGAATATATGAAATATGAAATGACTCCGACACTTGATACGTCTTTCATTGGAACAACAATGTATCCAATGAAATTGGAAGATATTCGTATTTTAAACACAGTTCGGACAACAGATTTTGGAGGAAATGTATTTGAACAAGAAGTTATAGATTATATGAAGTATAAAGAAGTTGGGGATATTACGGATCAATTGCTGAATTGGAAGACGTTGATGGAAAAGGGAAATGATCAATCCAAAAAGATAGAAGAGGCAGAAAAAACATTAAATCAAACAGATTGGGAAAATCAGTCAAAGGAAGAAGAAATATCAAAGACAACTCTTAATATAGTGGAACATAATATTATAAAAAATGGAATGCAGCAAGATGAAACCGCAAACGAGACAGAGCAAGAAACGGAAGAAAATTTATTTGATCAGCAGCGTTATGACAAAGAGATAGAGTCGTCTGTAATTCATCAAGTACAGGAAGTAAAAAAAGGTGGATTTTTAAAAATTGTAGTACCGGAGCAAATTCCTATATCAGGAAAACAGATAAAGACTGAAAAACTTCCGTCTATGACATCTGTAACCGAATTGGAGTGGAATAATAGAAGTATTGCTGAAAAAACTGCGCGAGCGGTATTATATGGAGAATATGTCTTAAAGCATTTTTCCAATTTTATTTCTGATGAAAAAAAATCTGGAATTCAATATGAGACAGAATACATATTGTTTGGAAAAAATTCTGATGAAGAAAATTTAAAGTCTTGTATAAACCGTTTATTGTGGATAAGAGAGGGATTGAATATTGCACATATTTTTTCATCCACTGCAAAAATGGAAGAAGCTTTAGGGATGGCTACGGCGATGGTTGGATGGGCAATGATCCCACCTCTTGTCACAGCAGTTCAGTTAGTTATTGTTGGTTCATGGGCATATGCAGAATCATTGTTAGATGTAAGAAGATTGTTGTCTGGAAAAAAAGTTACTCTTATAAAGACAGAACAATCGTGGCAGCTGGGATTAAGTGGATTGAAAGATTTCTTTTATGGAGCAGGACAAAATGAAAACAATGATGAAAATGGATTAGGTTATGAAGATTATATGAGAGTACTGTTATTGACAGTGGATAAGTCTGAGAAAATTTATCGTACGATGGATATAGTACAGCAAAATATGCAGCAAAGTGTTCCGAATTTTGAGATGAAAAATTATGTGTATTCAGCACAGATCTGTGTAGAAGCAGAAGCAAATCAGTTATTTTTGATGTTTCCAGGAGTAAGAAAAATGTGGAATCGGAGTAATGAAAAGTATCGTATTATTACTGCAGTAGGAAGAAATTATTAAGGAGGTGGGTGAACATGTTCTCTTCTCGTACTCTAGTAAAAAAAGAAATTATCATTCAACAATATCAGAAAAAAAATTACTCTCCAAGTACCAATGCAAATCTTATAACAAAGGTTTCTAAAGACGAGAAGAGAACATGTTCATCCATCTCTGGAAGTTTAACAGTTGAGGCAGCAATTGTATTACCAATTTTTGTTTTTGCAATTGTCTCTCTTATTTTATTAGGTCAGACCGCGTATACACAGACAAGACTGCAAAATGCAATGGAAGTTACTGCAGAAAAAGTTGCATCATACAGTTATGCGGAGCGGCTTGTTAAAGAGAAAGTAAATGGATTGGATAGTGTAATTGGAGAGTGGATCATAGATTGTGCAACTATATTAATTATAAAAAATGAAGTTATTAAAACAGCAGGAAAAAACTATTTGGATCATTGCTGTATTCAAAATGGAAGTGATGGAATTTCTTTTATTGGTTCTACTGTGTCCGTTGATGAAGAATTTGTAGATTTAATTTTAAGTTATAGAATACGTTCACCCGTTCCTATTTTTTTTAATAATCAATTATGGATTACACAAAGATGCAGAAGAAAACTTTGGATTGGAGAAGAAAGTACACAAGAGAAAGAAGAGCCGATTGTATATGTGACAGTAAATGGTTCGGTTTATCATACAAGTCTTGAATGCAGCTATTTAAAGAGAAATATAAGACAAGTCGATTATTCCGATATAAAATCACAGAGAAACGAGACTGGAGCAAAATATTATAGATGTGAGTTTTGTGCAAAAGGAGAAGTGGGAGAGTGGGTTTATATTACAAACTATGGGGACCGTTATCATTATCGTACTACATGTCCAGGATTGACACGAGGAATCCGAACTATTTTATACTCTGATATAGGAGAACGTCAGTTATGCAAGAAATGTCAGCAAAATGAAAAGTAGTGTAAATGCAGTAGTTTTCTCTATAATAGATACTGTGAGTTTGTTCTATAATAATAAAAATAACAAATGCTATTAGAAAGGAAAATGGCACTTCTCTATTATTTGAAAAAAGTATGTTTTCGTGCCTGATGAGATTTATGAATATTATGCCGCTTATATTTTTAATACCATGCAGCATTACCGATTTTAGAAAAAAGAAAATATCAATGAAATGGTGCTTGATATGGGGATTAGGAGCAATTGGTTATCAGCTTTTTTGCAAGAAACAACAGATATTATTTTTAGGAAGTTCCTTAAGTATTGGAATTATACTGTTAGTAATTGCTAAAATTTCTAGACAAAGTATTGGATATGGAGATGGAATAGTGTTCCTTGTATTAGGAATGTGGATAGGGATTTGGAATAGTATCGTGTTATTATTATTTGCATTAATAGGAAGCAGTATAGTTTCTCTTTTTTTAATCTTAGTTATGAAAAAGAAAAAAACATATAAAATTGCATTTATACCATTTGTATTAGCTGCGTATATTATGCTGGAATTTATTGCTGCTATATCAATATAACGTACAATAAATAGCCCGACTTGAATTTCGAACTAAGGTAAGGAAATTATTTGTTTCAAGTGTGTGAAATACGAAACAAGAGTAAAGTTACATTAAATAAATTGTTATGAAAGGTTAGATAAATGAAAGATGGAAGTTATACAGTAGAGGCATCATTTATTTTATGTTTTATTATTTGTGTTATGCTTGGAATGATCTATATTGGATTTTATATACATGATTGTCATATGGCAAGTATTGTAATGATTGATTGTATAAAGAAGGAAAATCGTTTTGTAATAGAATGCTCGGATCAGGTAGACGGGACGATTGTATGGGACGAATGGTCAAAAAGAAGTATATTATGGAGGCTGTTTTATAAAAATAATGGTCAAAAATTAGAACAGCGAGTCAAAGACCAATTAAAGGGAAAGCTGCTTATATCAAATATAAGACAAGTTCATGCAGATGTGGAAGTAGGAACAATTACGTTAAAATATGAAATGAATATTTTTTTTCCAGACAGATGGATTGAATCAATACTAAATAAAAGGATGGTATCCGTCTGCAATGAAATAAAAATAGAGGAGAAAGAATCAGAGGAATTAATTCGGCTTTGTCGAGGAATAAAAGAATAGTGCTGTAAGGCATATGCGAAATGGAGAAAATGATGGAAGTATCTTATATGAAGGATATGAATCGGAGCTACATGGTTTTGTCAGGAGAGGATCAGACAATGGATTATCAAATTCAGATGCTTGAAAAAAATGAAATTCCAGGATTGCTTCCATTTCATATCGAACAGGTAGACAGGAAACTGCAGTATTGTTATGAAGTGTCAGGGAAAAATCAAATGATAAAATGGCTCGAAGAAAATAAGTTGAGTTTCAATCAAGTGAAAACAGTAATTGATACACTTGTGAATACAATAAAAAGTTTAGATTCTTACCTTTTATCGGATCAATGTCTGATGTTGGAGGAAGAGTATATTTATATGGATGAGGAAACATGGGAAATTTATTTTTGTTATTATCCTCCGAACGATAATAAAGATGGGCTTCGTTCATTATTACAGTTGATCCTAAAGAAAATTGATCATAAAGATCCAGAAGCAGTTTTTTTAGCATATAGCTTATTTCAGGAAAGTTTTAATGACAATGTTTCTCTAGTAAAATTGAAAGAAATTGTAGAACGAAGGCAGCCAGAGCAGTGGAATGAATATAAAAACTATATTTCAAATGAAAAGCAAGATTATCGTAAAAATATAAAAAATACTTCAGATAGTGAAATACGAGATAGTGAACGAGTGGAACTGAAATGTGAACAATATAAAAATGAATCGTATAATGAGAAGCAGTGGAAACTGCCAGAGCAATTAGAAGTACCTCATGAGGAATCGCATATAAATGAAGCTGCAGAAGAAAAAATAATAAAAGAAAAGAAAAAAGAAATTTTATTTAAGTTTAATAAAAAAGAGTTAAATGCTGAAAAAATATGGATGGCAGTTCCATTTATTACATTGATTGCGGTGATTATTATATTTAGCGGAAAATTAGTGCCGATTCAAAAAGTCTGGGCAAAGTATCCGTGGATATGTATGGGAATATTATTATTTGTTCTTGGAACGAATGTGATTATTGTGAAACGATGGTATTTTGATGAATGATTATAAAAATTTTGAGCAGCTTGCAATTTAGAATACAGCTGATGTGTTTTGTGAAATGCTATTATGCAAAGGTATGAGGCAAACGGACATAATTATATTTCCATTTGCCTCATACGCAAATTGCATATTAAATTTCCTTGTTAGATATGTTCTGTTGAGTTTATTTTAATGCTTCTGACAAAAGGGAAGCGATTTGTGCCTGTTCGTCTGGATTGGATTCCTTTGGTTCCCATATAACCATTTGTGGACCATCGGCGTATCTTGGAATAATATGCATATGATAGTGCATTACTGTTTGTCCAGCAGCTTCTCCATTATTTTGAACAATATTAAATCCAGCACATCCGAGTTTTGTTTTCATTGCCTGACCAATTTTGGCTGCAAGAGGGAGAATTTTAGCAGCATAAGTTTCATCTAATTCTGTAACATCTTTGAAATGTTTTTTTGGTAAAATTAAAGTATGTCCTTTGGATGCAGGACTCAAATCTAAAATTGCACGAAAATAGTCGTCTTCATAAACAGTCTGGGAAGGGATCTCTCCAGATGCTATTCTACAAAAAATACAGTTTTCCATTAAAGTTCCTCCTAATAAAAAATAAAAATAAGTAGTTAACTGCAACAATTATAACATAATTATTTTAAAAATTCTATATAGAATACAAATATTTGTGAACGAATTCGACATGGTAATAATAAAATAATGAAATATATCTGTAAAAGAAAGGATAATTGTTGATATAGAAAAAAATTAGTAGTTAATATTAGATTTTCTGACATTATTTTTAAAAAATAATGGAGAAAATGTCAAAGGATCTTTCTTTTCTGAACTTTTCTTTTCATGTTAAACTAAAAATGACGGAATTGAATTTTGAATATCTGATTAATTTGATTAAATTAGATAAGAAAACAATTTGTTTTATGAAATGAATAAAGATGAGGAGGAAGTTATTATGTGGTCAGAAGATTTAGTGTTAAAAACAAAGGAAGTAGAAAAAGAAAATCCAGAGGTCGCAGCAATTATTCATGAGATTGAAGAAAATCAAGATATGTTTCTTTCACATATTTCTCATGAACTTCGAAATGTGTTGACGTTAATGAATAGTTCATTACAATTTTTAGAGAAAACGCATCCAGAAATAATGATGTATAAATATTGGAAGGAAGTGAACAAAGACTGCCAGTATATGCTTTCATTTATAAATCAAATGAGCGATTATAATAACAGTATTAAATTAAATTATAAGAGGGTTGATTTATATAAATTGTTAAGAGAAACGTATCAGGCATGTCTTCCGTTGACAGAAAATACAGAAAAGGTATTAACATTTCGTTGTCAAAGTGATATTCCAGCTATTTATGCAGATCAAACAAAGTTATATGAGGCATTTTTGAATCTAATAAAAAATGCATTAGAAGCAGTAGACGATGCAGGGACAGTAAATGTGACATTAACAACAGATGAAAAGACAATCCGAATTTCTATAGAAGATGATGGGTGCGGGATAGAAGCAGAGAAATTAGCACATATTTTTGAACCATTTGTTACATATAAGCCGGGCGGAACGGGCTTAGGTTTATCTGTTGTAAAGAGAATTGTTGATGCACATGAAGGTCGAATTACGGTATATTCATCAATTGGAAAAGGAACAACAATGACAATCACATTGCCGAAGGTATTACAAAAATGAATAATCCCCCACTTTAAAGTGTGACAAACACTAAGTGGGGGAAGAAAACTGCTTAGTACACTTAAAGCAGATGATTTTGTTGATTAGGGTGAATTACCAATCTAAATTTAAATATTAATGCTTATTTGTTCGATAAAAAATGATGCCGCAAAAAAAACCAATGATTAATCCTGCAAAATGGGCACTGTTGTTGATCTCAATACTGGATAAACCGTGAAAGAATGTAAATATACAAAGCCATATTAATTGTTTGCCGCTAATTTCATTTACATGACCTTTATTGCGAATAATAATATATAAAAGGGTGCCTACGACTCCAAATATAGCTCCAGAAGCTCCAGCAGAAACAACATAATATTCATGCATATGCCAGTACCATATCATAGAAATGATGTTGGCACCAATGCCGCTGACAAGGTAAATCCCAGTATAGCGAAGACTTCCGATTAACCGTTCCAAAACAGTACCAAGTGCCCAAAGTACAATCATATTACTTAGAAGGTGCTGAATGCCAAAATGTAGGAATATACTGCTCACAGTACGAAAGTATTCGTGGGAAATAAATAAATCCGAACTGCTTAATGCACCATAAAGATGCATAAAAGAAGGATTTTGTGTATCTCCAGTAAATTCCATAATAATAAAAATTAATACATTCAGCAAAATGATAATAGAATTGACAATGGAATTGGACTTTAAAAATGCAGAAAATTTTTGTTTTATAGGAGTGGAATAATTAAAATTTCCATCTTCTGCAGAATCCATGTTCCAATTACTTTCACAGATTGATTCAATTTTTTGACGTAAATCTAAAAAATTGGAAGGCTGATCTTCAAAAATGATTAATTTATTGGATGAAAGATCAATAAGCCATTTGGCATAAGAACTTTGTATCATTGTCTGTGTACGAGCTACCTGTGTTGTCAGTACGATACAAAGCATTTGATAAGAAAGATTCTCATCAGAAAATAATGGCTCTGATTGCTGAAGGAGGTGTTCTAACAGCATTGGATGAGATAGAAATTCCGAACAGTCATCTATGATGCTGACAACATATTGAGTATAGTCCTTTTTTATATAATAAAATGAAACTTGCTCGATATTAGTATTAATTTTTGTCCAATCGCTATGGATCAAATCAAAGTCCAGTTGTTCGCGTATCATTGCTTCACCTTTTATAATAAATGAATTCCAGCTTCTTCGCAGCGCTTTTCTACATCATCTGGCCAAATAGAAGCTTGAACCTCTCCAATATGAGCTTTACGAAGGAAGAACATACAGATTCGTGATTGGCCAATTCCTCCGCCAATTGTGTATGGAAGTTCGTGGTTTAAAAGTGACTTTTGGAAAGGAAGTTCTGCACGTTCGCTGCATCCTCTAATTTCCAACTGGCGCTCTAATGCTTCCTCATCAACACGGATACCCATAGAAGATAATTCTAAAGCGATATCTAAGACAGGATAGTAAACGAGAATATCTCCATTTAAGCTCCAGTCATCATAGTCAGGTGCACGACCATCATGAACTTCACCAGATGCTAATTCACCACCGATTTGCATAATAAATACTGCACCTTTTAACTTACAGATTTCATATTCACGATCCTTTGGAGAAAGATTTGGATACATATCTTCTAATTCTTGAGTTGTCATGAAATAAATATCTTTTGGGAGAAGCAAGTGAATATAACCATATTTTTCAGAAATGAACTGTTCAGTATAACGGAGTGCATCATATACACGCTTTACTGTTGCCTTTAATGTCTCAATAGTACGTTCTTCTCTATCAATGATGCATTCCCAGTCCCACTGATCGACGAAAATAGAGTGAATATTATCAGTATCTTCATCACGGCGAATTGCATTCATATCTGTATATAATCCTTCTCCATGCTGAAAACCATAACGCTTTAATGCATAACGCTTCCATTTAGCAAGTGAATGTACGATTTCAGCTGGACGGTTTTTTTGTTCTTTGATTCCAAAGGAAACTGGGCGTTCTACACCATTTAATGTATCATTTAATCCACTTTCAGGAACAACAAAAAGTGGAGCGGATACACGGGTAAGATTAAGCTGATTTGCAAGCTCCCTTTCAAAATAATCTTTTACATATTTGATTGCAATTTCGGTATCTCTTATATTTAAATGAGTTTTATAATTTTGAGGAATTCTTAATTGTTCCATAAATAGCCTCCTTTATATTGCTTAGTGCTGATAATAGTTACTTATTTGATAATTGTTTAATTAAGTCTAATACGATATCCACACCATTGGATAATTTAGATTGAGACATAGCATTAATATAATCTGATTTATGATTGTATACTTTATGGATGGCATCCATTAAAGTTGTTTGATCCATTTCCTCTTCTTGTAATACATAGGAAAATCCTTGTTTGCGGAATGATTCAGCATTTAAAATCTGATCGCCACGGCTGACAGCAGCAGAAAGAGGAACAAGAATATGTGGCTTCTTTAATGCCAGAAGTTCGCAGATTGCATTTGCACCAGCACGAGAAAGTACAAGATCAGCAGCCGCAAATAGATCTTTTAATTCCTTTGAGATATATTCATATTGGCGATAACCGTCCTGCTCTAAAGAAGGATCAATATTACCTTTTCCACAAAGGTGAATTACTTGAAAATCTTTGAGTAAATCAGGAAGAATACTGCGGAGTGTCTCATTAATAATTCTGGAGCCTGTGCTGCCTCCCATCATCATTAAAATTGGTTTATCCGTTGTCAGTCCTGTAAATTTTAATGCTGCTTCTTTATTTCCTTCTAACAGTTCCTTACGAATAGGTGAACCAGACAAAACAGCTTTTTGAGGAGGAAGATGCTCCATTGTTTCAGGAAAATTACAGCATACTCGTGCAGCGGATGGTATACAAATACGATTAGCAAGTCCTGGGGTCATATCTGATTCATGGATAATAACTGGAACATTACATTTTTTTGCTGCGAGTACAACTGGAACAGATACAAACCCACCTTTAGAAAATACAACATCAGGCTTATAATTTTTTATAAACTTTAATGCTTCGGAGTATCCTTTTAATACACGAAATGGATCAGTGAGATTTTTTAAGCTCAAATAACGGCGAAATTTTCCAGTTGCAATTCCCGTATAAGGAATATTTTCATTTTCGATTAATTTACGTTCCATGCCCTCATATGAACCGACATACTGAATTTCAAAGCCAGCTTCGCGAAGACCTGGAAGCAAAGCGATATTAGGGGTTACATGTCCAGCAGTGCCACCGCCAGTTAATAATACTTTTTTCATAAATTTTATTATCCTCCCGTAGGTATCATGGGATCAAATTATTATTTGCTTCCCACTAATGATGTATAAAATTTTCACTTAATATATAGATATATTAACAAAAAAATAAAAAATTACAATTATTGAACAGATTTTAATGCTTGAGCAAGCTGATCTGGGCAGGAGGTAGAACGAAATCCGCAGCGGATACCTTCCAAACGAGCGATTGCATCTTCTACTTTCATTCCTTTTACTAAAGCTGCTACGCCTTGCGTATTGCCACTGCATCCGCCGACAAAACGAACTTCTTCAATAATACCATCTTTTACTTCAAAATCAATTTGTCTGGAACATACTCCAGATGTTTTAAATGTTCTCATAATTAATTCTCCTTTATATAATCAGTAAGCAGAAAAGCGGATTAAGAATATCCGCTTGACTATGTGTTGACAACTCTGATAAAGTATAACACAAAGTGAATTTGATGTCTAGTTTATCATCGCTTTGATCATGGATTTTTCGCTTTAAATAACTTCACAGAAATCCGATTTACTTGGTAGTTCATTAAAAATAAAAACGCCAAAAAAATAGAAACATACAATTATTTCAACAAGAGTTATACTTCATACAACAGGAAACGGCATAAAAGTGAAGTTAAGAAATTACATGAACGGAAGTAAATTGTCAGAAAAATTCGATGTTTTCTCCTTGTCATAATGCTAATTTCCGATATAATCGGTGGTAGCTGAACCGGTAAAAGCGAAGAAGGAGGATGAAAGTATGTTATCATTTTTAGAAAAGGGATTTGCTCTCTATATAATGGCTGCGATATGCATAGCAGGAGTAATTGGAAAATTAGTCGTGAGTCATGTTTATAAAAAGCTTATTAAACAATCGGACAATTTAACAACGGCACAAGACAGACAGTTACGTCAGTTAAAGACAAAATATGAGATGACTTATCGGATGAATGCTGGTGTACATAATGTATCCGCCTTTGTGGAAGACAATATTGGAACATACAAAAAAGGAATATTTTATCTTCGGAAATTAGAAAACATTGCATTGAATTGTGGTTTGTTTGTTTTTGTTATGGGACTTTGTACGGCACTTTTAAGTTTTTTGTATGAAGCAAAAACAAAGACAATAGTATTGCAGGCTTCTATTGGGGTTATTTTAGGAATCAGCATGGTTTTAATTGATAATATTATAGATACGAAAACGAAGAAAGATTCGTTATCGGCACATTTATGCAACTATTTAACAAATGTATTAGTTGTGAGAACATCCCAAGAATTAGCAGAAGAGAGAAGTGAAGGAAAAACAATGGCAAAGGGAATGATGAATGATGATATTTTTATGAAAAGGGGGAGAGAACGAAAACTCCAGCGTAATAATGTAGAAGACAAATCAGAAATGGATCAAAAGGAATCATTAAAGAAAAGTTTAGCACAAATTGCAGCGGCAAAGGAAGGGGAAAGTGGACGAGAAAAAAAATTGTCACCAAAAGAAGAACGATTAATTGAGGACATAATTAAAGAATATTTAACTTGATATAATTGTATAAACTCGCTATAATAGAAATATCAAGATTGAGTCGTATTTTGCAATTTGTCTGAAATGCGGTTCATCAAACAGCCATGATCCTTCAAAGGACTGGGGGTTGAAATAAAAGATACAATTATAGAAAAGGAGAAAAACAAATGGACAAATTAACATTTGACTACTCCAAGGTGAGTAGTTTCGTCTCTACAGAAGAAGTAACAAACATGAAAAAATTAGTAGTGGATGCAAAAGAATTATTGCTTTCCAGAGAAGGTGCAGGTAATGATTTCCTTGGATGGATTGATCTTCCTGTTGACTATGATAAGGAAGAGTTTGCAAGAATTAAAGAAGCAGCTGCAAAGATTCAGGCAGATTCTGACGTGTTATTAGTAATTGGTATTGGTGGTTCTTACTTAGGTGCAAGAGCTGCAAACGAGTTTTTAA
Source organism: Clostridiales bacterium (assembly GCA_022778745.1). Classification (GTDB taxonomy): domain Bacteria; phylum Bacillota; class Clostridia; order Lachnospirales; family Lachnospiraceae; genus Fimimorpha. The sequence continues at coordinate 12,422 of JALFSR010000088.1, read as the reverse complement.
ATCACAGCTTCTATAATAATCTTTCAAAAGAAGCAAGAAAAACTCCAGAAATCTATTATGTAGGTAACAGCATTAGCTCTACTTATTTAAAGGATTTATGTGATTTATTGGAAGGCAAAGATTTCTCTGTAAACATTATTTCTAAATCTGGTACAACAACAGAACCAGCAATCGCATTCCGTATTTTCAAAGAAATATTAGAGAAGAAATATGGAAAAGAAGAAGCTGCAAAGAGAATTTATGCTACAACAGATAAGGCAAGAGGAGCTTTAAAGAAGCTGGCAACAGAAGAAGGTTATGAGACATTTGTAGTACCAGATGATATTGGAGGACGTTTCTCTGTATTAACAGCTGTTGGTTTATTACCAATTGCAGCTTCTGGTGCAGATATTGATGCATTGATGGCTGGTGCAGCATTCGCAAGAGAGAATGCATTAAACGCTCCATTTGAAGAAAATAATTCTTTACAGTATGCAGCATTACGTAATATTTTCTTAAGAAAAGGAAAGAGCGTAGAAGTAACTGCTAACTATGAACCAAGCCTTCACTATGTTTCCGAATGGTGGAAGCAGTTATATGGTGAATCAGAAGGTAAAGATCAAAGAGGTTTGTTCCCTGCAAGCGTTGATTTAACAACTGATTTACATTCAATGGGTCAGTTTATTCAAGATGGTGCTCGTATTATGTTTGAGACAGTTATTTCTTTAGAAGAATCTAGAGAAACTGTTACAATCAATAAAGAGCCTGTTGATTTGGATGGCTTGAACTATTTAGCTGGAGAAACTGTTGATTTTGTTAATAAGTGTGCAATGAAGGGTACAATTGTTGCTCATACAGATGGACAGGTTCCTAACTTAATGGTACATGTTCCAAAGCAGGATGCATTCTGTTTAGGACAGCTCTTCTATTTCTATGAATTTGCATGTGGTATCTCTGGATACTTATTAGGAGTAAATCCATTCAATCAGCCAGGTGTAGAGAGCTATAAGAAGAATATGTTTGCATTGCTTGGAAAGCCAGGATATGAAGCTGAGAGAGAAGCAATTATGAAGCGTCTGTAATCAGAGTAAGAAAATTGTAGAATCTCACTTGTGAATATTTTATAAAAGACCTCTGAATGATTATAATAGTTTGTATCATGATAGTATGATACAGGAAACTATATGGTTCAGAGGTCTTTTTTAAACAAAGAAAGAATAAGCTCTGCTGCGTAAAGCAGATATTTAGAATTCAATCTGTAAATTATTCTTTTCCATTCCAACAGTAAGTACAGAGCTTACATGGAGAGATGCCGATGGATTCTATCAAATCATCCAATCTATGATAGCAAAGACTTGTGAAGTTTAATTGTTTGCGAATTTCTTCTATCATTTCTTTGTAATTATCACTATCTGGATTTGCGTAATCTTCTAACATTTCTTCTGCATGGTCTCCCTCACGCTTTTGAATGATGCGTCGAGTAATCAGATCCATTTCAGAATTTGAACGAGAGAAGTTTAAATATTTGCATCCATACAATAAAGGCGGGCATGCTGGACGAATATGAACTTCTTTTGCACCGCTCTGATATAAAAATTCAGTTGTTTCACGGAGCTGAGTTCCACGAACAATAGAGTCATCAATCAGTAAAAGACTCTTGTTGCGGATGAGAGCATCAACAGGAATTAACTTCATCTTAGCAATCAGGTTACGATCACTTTGCTTTGGAGGCATAAAAGATCTTGGCCAAGTTGGTGTGTATTTGATGAAAGGACGAGCAAATGGAATGCCTGAACGATTTGCATAGCCAATTGCGTGAGCGATACCAGAGTCAGGAACACCTGCAACAATATCAGGGTGTACATTATCACGCTGAGCAAGCAAATCACCGCAGTTATAACGCATTTGTTCTACATTAACACCTTCATAAGTGGAGGTTGGATAACCATAGTATACCCAAAGGAAAGAGCAGATGCGCATTGGCTCTGTTGGAGGCATAATAGTTTCAACACTTTCAGGAGTGATATAGACAATCTCGGAAGGACCAAGTTCCTTGAAATCAGTATAACCGAGATTTAAATATGCAAAACTTTCAAAAGAAACACAGAATGCATCATCTTTCTTTCCAACAAATAATGGAGTTCTGCCAAGGCGATCACGACCTGCATAAATTCCTTCTGAAGTCATAATCAGAAGTGTCATAGATCCATCAATCATTTCCTGAACGTAACGAATACCTTCTGGAATAGACTCTTTTTGATTGATTAAAGAGGCTACTAGTTCCGTTGGATTGATATTACCGCCACTCATTTCCTGAAAATGAGAACAACCATTTTCATAAGAATGTTCTACTAATTCTTTCAAGTTGTTAATTTTTCCAACGGTTGTAAGTGCGTAGCTGCCCAAGTGAGATTGAACGAGTAATGGCTGGGGTTCATAATCGGAGATACAGCCAATTCCAATATTTCCTTCAAATTCTTGTACATCTCGTTCGAATTTAGTACGAAATGGGGAGTTTTGAATATTATGAATCGCACGATCAAAACCAGTAGGTCCATAGATAGCCATGCCTCCACGACGAGTGCCTAAATGTGAATGATAGTCTGTACCAAAAAATACATCCATGACACAATTTTTCTTTGAGGCTACGCCAAAGATTCCGCCCATACGAAATTCCTCCTTTAATTCATTAAATTTTCTACCTCTATATTATAGCGGAAAATAAGTGAACTACCCATCACCGAAAGGTAATGGGCTTTTAAGATGCTAACGCATCTATTTAAGAAGTTTGATATTTCAGTTTCCACCTATTACTAGGCAATCCTTATTCTTACGGGTGTGTCCACTTCGCCCCTAGTGTATAGAGCTGTAAGGCTCACAACATTACTTTTACGCATGATATTTAATGCACCGTTTATATCAGCATTCAGACATATGCCATTTGCACATCGATACATTCCACGGTGTACTCTTTTACCGCTGAATATATATGTTTTAGGATTATCGTCATTGTAAACCGGAAGTTCATCTTTATCCCAAAACGATGATTTTGACGTATAACTTTCTTCTTGTTTTACAAAAGTGATGCCATTCAGTTTGCAAAGGTACTCTAATTTAAAGCGCAACTGACCATAAGGGATAGTTACAAAGGTCTGATTATTCACCTTACCTATGTTACTGCCTCTTTGGAATGTTTCATTGTACCCGACAACAATTATACCTATATCGTTTGAAATACAGTAGTCTATGATTTTACGGGCCGTTTTGTTCATGTAATCATTCACTTTATTATTTCTGTCACGGGTTATGGATTTTTGTCTGTTAGTAGGTCTGTGACCATATTTTTGCCTGCCTTTGATTGACTGTAAACGGGCATTCTCTTTGTTGTACCATTGATTGATTGATTTCAGTTTTTTTCCATCAATAATAAAACTATTGCCTTTACTTGATACAGCAGTTACAAGGTTATTGATACCTAAGTCAAGTGCCAGTGCATGGTTTGGATTAAGATTTCTTTGAATGCATTCCGCTTCATAGATATACTGGATTTCAAAGAACCTAGCATTTGCCTTTGGTATGATACGGATTTCCTTGACCTTCTTATTAAGCAATACAGGCGGTATAGTGATTACAACAGGCTTATGTGTTTTCTTATATGTGTTTGAAAACGGCAGAAGCAGTTTGTTGCCATTCAGCCTTACAAAACCAATGACGAGCGTAGCGTAGCCATCTTTTGGAAGATAACAAGGTAATTTACAATCTTTGAAAGCATATTTTCCCTTCTTTGCAAGTTTTAGTAATCCGAAGAACGATTGAAAACTGCCGTCTACTTCTTTCAGTATCTGTTGAGCCATATTTGAGTTAAGCAGCTTATAGTTCTCAGACCCTTTCAGTAGAGCGTAGTTCTTCTCGTAATTTAGATATTCACTCTCAGTAAAGTAGTATTGTCTTACATTGTAAATTGCTTGATTCGTTAAGTTCTTTGCTATATGACAAAGTTCTTTGATCGAACTATAATCTTCCTTCGAGAGATGTTTTACCTGTTGTTTTACTGTAAGATACATCGCATTTTATTCTCCTTTCGTTAAATTTAGAGGAATTCTCTATGTATCTATTATATCACATTTTTTACTAAAATCAATAAATATTGGTGAATTATATGCGTTAAAAGTCGCTTATATCCCACCGCCTAAAGGCAGTGGGTTTTACGCTCCAAATTATAAATTATTTTCTTTGATATAATGATAATAAGACTAAATTATCTGTTAAAATATAAAATAAAAATAGTAGCAATTTTTGATTTGGAAAATTAATAGAGAAAATTTCCGTTCAATTATGTCATACTATAAATAATTAGCAGAATGGATCAGTCACAATTTGGCTTTAATATAGCCAGGGGAACTTGGAATATTCGTGTTCCTTTTGTGAATGGAGAGTTACAGAAAAATGAGCCAAAAAATATGAAAAAAAGAATGGCGAGAATGAAAAAATCTTGTAATCATGGGAAAAATAAGTAATGATGAGACAGAAATCCTTAAATATCATATTTAAGGATTTGAGGTAGATTTATGGGGAAAGATAGTTCGTATTATATCTTAACATTACCTCTTCAAACTCAACGATGGCAAGAAGATATTCTCGAAAAACGATACGCGGTAGCTGAGAATATTTATAACGCGATGTTAAGAAAGGCATATACTCGGTATACTCAAATGTGTCAAAGTAACCAGTATCGTACGTTACGACGCAGTTTGAGTGAAACATCAGATGCAAAGGAACGAAAAGAAATTTATCGATCTTTGGATCAGCTTGCCCGTAAATATAGTTTGGGAAAGTTTGAGCTGTCCAGAGATGCAACACCTTATCGGCAGTATTTCAAAGAAAATATAGATAGTCCAGTAAGTCAGAACTTAGCTGCTAATGTATGGAAAGCAATCTACACGGTTATGAAGGGCAAAGGACGAAAAGTTACTTATAAGAAACCAGGCGAATTATTGGCCTTAAGTGGAAAAACAAATAATACATCCATTCGTTATAAAGATGGAGTAGTCATTTGGAAAGGTCTTGAAATGCCAGTTCGTTTTCATAAAAACTCTCAGTATGAGAGAGATACTATGAAAAATACAGTTCGTCTTTGTCATTTAAAACGCCAGAAAATAAAAAATAGATGGCATTATTATGTAGATTTAGTATTTGCAGGAGTTAGTCCAGTTAAAAAGAGTGATATTATTTCAAAGCCTGGAAAAATCGGTTTAGATGTGAGATCAGGTCAAATTGCACTTGCCACAAATGATGAGGTTAAAGTGGTTGAATTGCCAGTATCATATGTTCACTATCAAAACGAAATTAACAAGTTGAAAGCATATATGCATAGAAGTGCTTACAAAACAAATCCAAATAATTTCGATCAAAACGGTAAAGTGCGTTTTGGAAATTTAAAATGGCGTCACTCAAAACGATATGAGATCGCACGTCAGAGACGAAAAGAACTTTTCCGTAAATTGACAGCGATAAGAAAGCAGGATTACTGTGTACTGGCTCGTCAAATCATACAAATGGGAGATCAGCTTGTAACAAGAGAACTCTCATGGAATGATATGCGTAAGACACCGAGACCTGCTGAAAAAAAGAAAGAACGATATTTTTTCAGCGGAAAACCTCCAAGTGCCGCACCTGGTACATTTCTACAGATCCTGATTTATAAGATGAAAAATGCAGGTGGACAGGTGTATCAGATTAGCAGTGAACACCTGGAGTCTTTAGGAGTTGCGAATGTCAATGCAAAGAATAATAATCTCTGGCAATCTGTGCAAGGCTACTCCGTATTGAAAAATGTATACACTGCATTTTTACTCACTCATATAGATCAATTTACAAACACTATAAATTTATCTGAATGTCAAAACTGTTTTCCTACGTTCATACAGCTTTGCAAAAACTATCAGAGTAATCTGGATGAAAAACTGCATATATTAAAAATAGGCGAGACTGCCTAAAAAAACAACAAAGAGAAGATATTTAACAAAAATTACATGGTATTTGGAACAGATAAACCAAATACAACGGATTTATTTAACAACCAAGAAAGAATATTTCCACCTCTATCGGTGGTGAATAATTTACTATATCTCGTAACAAGAAAATAAGGCATCAGGTTGGGAAACGAGCCTAGGCTGTTATATCAAAGGATATACAGCAAAATCTTTTGTGAACATAGCAAGTGTTTGGATTACTTCGGTTACCATTCAAAGTTATCAGAGCAAAGGGCGCATGAAAATGTAGTTTCAGTATCGAATATATAAAAATTAGCTCGATAGTCTCAGAAAGAGCACAAAAACAAAATATAAGTAAAACAACAAGATCTTTTCAAAAGCAGTATTTTTGTCTGTTTCGAGTATTTTACGAAACATGGAGAATACTTTTATTGGAAAGATCTTTTTTTATTATTGATTAAAGAGATAGATGAAAGATTTACTTGAAAAAAGAGCATGATTTTGTAATTAGTATGTAATGTGCAGAAGAAAAAACAAGAAAACCCTCTTGACATATAAATAGAAGAGTGCTATTCTAGGACTAGAAAAAATCCTACTAATTTAGTGGGAATTATCGAAGCGGATTCCGAATGTCCGCTTTACATGAGGTATCAATATGAAATTGACAAGCAAAGGAAGATATGGTCTTCGTGCTATTGTAGATTTGGCGATACATAGCGAGCAGGAACCGGTCTCGATTAAAAGCATTTCTATGAGACAAGGGATTTCAGAGCGCTATTTAGAACAAATTATTGCCAAGATGAAACGATCAGGACTTGTGGAAAGCGTCCGAGGTGCTGCTGGTGGTTATCATCTGGCAAAAAATCCCTCAGATATTTCGGTTGGAGATATTCTTCGATGTTTGGAAGGAGATTTATCAATTGTAAATTGTCCTGAAATCAACGAGACAAAATGCGAAGTTTCTCAGCTCTGTGTTACAAAATATGTCTGGCAGAAAATTAATGGCAGCATTCAGCATACAATCAATCATATTACGCTGGACGAGTTAGTAGAACAAAGCAAAGCACTGCTGCTCGAACATGAAGGAGAGAAATGAGGGGTATCCGGATGTGATGAAAAAAAGTGATTTTTCGTTTCGGGTATAACAAAAAAAGAATATACTAAACTAAAGGATTGCGGTAACACGCAGTGTATAGCAATCCACAGGTATCATGAAATTTTGTTTGAACATGATAATTATAGATGGCTAGGAAAGGAATTAATAATTATGAAGAAATTAATTTATCTGGATCATGCGGCAACAACTGCAACACGTCCAGAAGTAGTAGAGGCAATGCTGCCATATTTTACACAAAATTACGGAAATGCATCTTCTGTATATGACTTTGCATCAAAAAGCAAAACTGCAATTCAACATGCAAGAAAGACAATTGGAGACGCATTAGGTGTTCCAGACAGAGATATTTATTTTACAGCTGGAGGTTCTGAGTCAGATAACTGGGCAATTAAGGCGACTGCTGACGCATATGCTTCTAAAGGAAAGCACATTATCACATCAAAAATTGAACATCATGCAGTGCTTCATACATGCGAATATTTGGAGAAGCATGGATATGAAGTCACATATTTGGATGTAGATGAAAATGGAATTGTAAAACCAGAAGATTTAGAGGCTGCAATTCGTCCGGATACGGTTCTTGTGACAATTATGTTTGCAAATAATGAGATCGGAACAGTAGAACCGATCAAAGAACTCGGTGCGATTGCACATAAGCATGGCGTATTGTTCCACACCGATGCAGTTCAGGCATTTGGTCAGATTCCAATTAATGCAGATGAGATGAATATTGATATGCTTAGTGCAAGCGGACATAAGTTAAATGGTCCGAAAGGAATTGGATTTTTATATATTCGTAAAGGAATTAAGATCGGTCCTCTCATTCACGGAGGTGCTCAGGAAAGAAGACGACGTGCAGGTACAGAAAACGTTCCTGGTATCGTTGGTCTTGGAAAGGCAGTTGAGATTGCAGTTGCAACAATGAAAGAACGTGCCGAAAAAGAAATTGAACTGAGAGATTATATGATGGAACGCATTATGAAAGAAATTCCATATACAAGAATCAATGGAAGCAAAACAAAACGTCTTCCAGGTAATGTAAATTTCAGTTTTCAGTTTATTGAAGGAGAATCTCTGTTAATCATGTTAGATATGGAGGGAATTTGTGCATCTTCTGGTTCTGCCTGTACATCAGGATCACTCGATCCTTCTCATGTATTACTTGCAATCGGACTCCCACATGAAATTGCACATGGATCACTTCGTATGACACTTGGAGAAGACAATACAAAAGAAGATATTGATTTTGTAATTGAGCAGTTAAAGAGAATTGTTGGAAGACTTCGTGAGATGTCTCCATTGTATGAAGATTTTGTAAAAAAGCATAAATAAGATAATGAAATCAATGATTGAATTGATAAGTTTGCAGCTTTTTAGAGATATTAGTATAGAAATATTTAGATTTAGGCAAAATACAAAAAATAAGTTAATGTACTTGTATAGAGCAATAGAAAAGAGGAATCATCATGTATAGTGAAAAAGTAATGGATCATTTTCAGAATCCACGTAATGTAGGAGAAATTGAAGGAGCCAGTGGAGTTGGAACAGTTGGTAACGCAAAATGCGGCGACATTATGCGTATGTATTTAGATATTGACGAAGAGACACAGGTAATTCGTGAGGCAAAATTTAAGACATTTGGTTGTGGTGCAGCAGTTGCAACAAGCAGCATGGCAACAGAAATGGTAAAGGGATTAACAGTAGAAGAAGCATTAAAAGTGACAAATAAGGCTGTTATGGAAGCTTTGGATGGTTTGCCACCAGTAAAAGTTCACTGTTCTCTGTTAGCAGAAGAAGCAATTCATGCAGCACTCTGGGATTATGCAGAAAAGCATCATATTAAGATTGAGGGACTTAAGAAGCCAAAAAGTGATATTGGTGAGGAAGAAGAAGGGGAAGAATGGTAAATCCAAGGTAAAAGAAAGATAACATTCTGATTATAAATATATTTAATAAAGGGGATAAATCATTAGGACTAATTCAATCATCTTTCTACTTGATAGCAATCAAGAATATGGTCAGATGAAACAAAAAAAAGCTAATGAGTTATCCCTTTTTATCAATAAGAGTATAAAATCTCTTCGCTATGCGAACATGAGGCTTTATGATTTGAATAAACGATGTGGATGTTCACTGAAAGGAGTTAATATGGAAGCAAAACAATTATTAGAAGAAGCTCAAAAGCTTCAGGAGACACTTTTATATGAAAGAAGATATTTACATTCTCATGCAGAGACAGGATTTGATTTAAAAGAAACAATTGCTTTTGTGAAAACACAATTAGAGCATATGGGATATGAGCCAATGGAATGTGGAAAAGCAGGGATTGTTGTTTTGGCAGGCGGAAAAAAACAAGGAAAAACTTTCTTAATTCGTGGAGATATGGATGCATTGCCAATAAAAGAAGAAGCAGATGTTGATTTTCAATCTACAAACGGAAAGATGCATGGATGTGGACACGATATGCATACAGCAATGATGTTAGGTGCCGCTCAGTTATTAAAAGAACATAAAGATGAAATCGAAGGAACCGTAAAATTAATGTTTCAGCCAGCAGAAGAAATTTTTGAAGGTTCCCATGATATGATTGAAGCTGGTGTATTAAAAAATCCAAATGTGGATGGTGCACTGATGATTCATGTTATGGCAGGAATGCCATTTGAAGCAGGTACAGTTATTGTTTCCTCACCTGGCGTTAGTGCTCCGGCAGCAGACTATTTTGAGATTACCATTCAGGGAAAAGGCTGTCATGGCTCTATGCCAAATACAGGTGTCGATCCTTTGAACGTTGCCGCACATATTTTGATTGCACTTCAAGAAATTCATGCAAGAGAATTAGCAATGGATGATCGTGCCGTTTTGACAATTGGAACGATGAATGCAGGAACGGCTCCTAATGTGATTCCAGATACAGTTGTGATGGGTGGAAGTATTCGTACATTTGATGAAGAAATGCGTTCTTTTATAAAAGAACGTATGATACAGATTGCGGAGGGAATTGCAAAATCATTTCGGGCAGAGGCGACAGTTACATTTGGAAGCGGATGTCCTACATTGGTAAATGATAAGCAGATATCTCTTTGCGTAGAAAAATATGTAAAAGAACTGTTAGGCAAATCAAAAGCATTTTCAGCAGCAGAGCTTGCTGCTATGAGTTCTGGGCAAAAATCATCCAAAACAGCAGGATCAGAAGATTTTGCCTATGTAAGTCAAGAAGTGCCGTCCGTTATGTTAGCATTGGCAGCAGGTCAGCCAGAAAAGGGTTATTGTTATCCACAACATCATCCGATGGTTAAATTTGATGAAGATGTTCTTGCTGGGGGAAGTGCAGTGTATGCTTACACAGCAATGCGTTGGTTAGAAGAGCACAAATAAGAAAAACTATAGCAAAACAAAATGAAGTATTACCAAATATTGCCTTATATCCCCATAGCTAAAGCTAGTGGATATAAGGCAATTATAATCCCTTTCGTTAGTTTAGTATCATCTATCTACGGTGAACGCATATCTCTCTTTTCGACAAAAAATCAAGGCGTTTTTTGTTGAAGTAATACAAAAGCATAAGATTGAATTAAGCTTTAAATATTTACAAATCTTGAGATTAAACAAAAATAACCTCTATATTTTCTCAGGTAACTATCTGTTTACAATTTGTTCATAAAGCTTGCGTTTACCGTATCATCTATCTGATTTATATTGCATTGGATAGCATTAAGATATATAATAGTTATATGGAATATAAATCAAATAATAAAGTAGTCTATTCTTGTAAGTATCATGTGGTATTTTGTCCAAAGTATCGGCGTTCCGTTCTAATAAACGGTGTTGATGTTCACTGAAAGGAGCTGATTAAGGAAATTTGCGACCAACTCAATGTCGAAATTATCGAGATGGAGATTATGCCTGACCATGTACATATACTTATGGAAGTAGACCCTCAATTCGACATCCATAAGGCTGTAAAACAAATCAAAAGTTATTCTTCTCGTGTATTAAGACAAGAGTTTTCTTGGCTAAAATCAAGACTTCCCAGTCTTTGGACTAATCGCTATTTTGTATCAACAGTAGGTGGTGCTCCACTTGCGGTAATCAAACAATACATTGAAAATCAAAAAAGTGTTTAGGTGGTGTTTCAATGCAATTATCAGAAACAGTGAAAATCTATCCAACGAAATATCAGTCAGAGTTAATCAAGGCTACTATGAGTGAGTATAGTATCACTGTTAATAGCCTTTACTTGGTTATGATAAACTAATAAATGAAAATGATGTATTTTTTGTTAAAAAATAAGTAAAAGGTGATGAAAATGATAGTTTGTTTTTGCTTGCTATTGTTTGTGGGTATAATTATGTGTATTTCTTGTGGAAAAGAGAATGAAGAAGACTCTTTTTGTGAAGAACAATATAATGCAGCAGTCAGGGATGCAATTTTTGCAGAAACGGATGAAATTCAGCAGCTTGTTACGATTGATGAGAATTCGGATATGGTCATATGGAATGATAATAAAGATAAGGTACTGATGGTTTCTTGGCATAGTGAAGCAGACGATTATCCAACGAGTGGTATGTTTGTGAATGAAAAGAGCGAGATTTGGGTATTTACAACTTGTGAAATGATTGCATGGTATAAAAACCACGCAAGTGATGTAACTGATTGGAAGCAGCGATTTACACAATTGTTGGGACTTCCAATTAAGAATGAGTGTTCACGCTTTACTGCATTTTGGGTCAATGTGAAAGATCTGATTCGTCCAGCATATCAGCCTGATATTAGAAAACAAGTATCCGAAGGTGATTTAAATGGATCAAGTCTTGTCTCTCATAAAACTTGGTTCGATCAGACAATTGTAGGAGCATATTTCGGTGATTATTATCCATGGACGAGATTGGGGTATACGTATGACTGGGCAGATAATGGGACAGAGTATGGTTTGTCTGAATTTATTATATTAAAAAATTCTAGTTTGGAAGTTGCATTTAGCATGACAACCGATGAGTTTGTAAAATGGCTTGCTAGTGAAACTTTATAAAATTACCAAAGTTCGCTGTAAAGCTCCGTGCTTTCGCTATGGGGATATAAGGCGGCTATTATTTTCCGTTAAATTTATTTAATCATAAAAAAGATAAGAATGTGAATACGATGACATACTGGGATTAAAAAATAAACTTAAGCTAAAAAAATATGAAAGCATGTTCAGCACTGTAAAGTAAATTTTTATTCGCACAAAAGTTTATAAAGTTACTGCCGTTTTTGTAAAATTATGGTATCTTTGAAAGAAAAAATGATTCGCAAAGGCGGCAGTTACTATGGGAAGAAAAGAACAACGAGAGGCA
>JALFSR010000016.1 GCA_022778745.1 Clostridiales bacterium | reverse complement strand
CGGCAGCAAATTCGGATGCAGCGTTAGTTGTGATTGGACGTACTGCCGGAGAAGATCGGGATGCTAAAAATGAAGCGGGTAGAGCAATTATATATAATGGAAGGTGCGGAACTTCGTAAAAATCGAATTGATACGTTATTAGGACCTGGAATGAATATTCACTGTCATCCATTAAATGGCCGAAACTTTGAATATTTTTCCGAAGATCCGTTTATAACAGGAAAAATAGCTGCAGCACAGTTAAAAGGAATGCATATTTATGGTGTAACTGGAACGATTAAGCATTTTGCGGGAAATAATCAAGAATATCACCGCAGACAGTATAATTCGATTGCTTTTGAACGAGCATTGCGTGAGATTTATCTGAAAGGATTTGAAATTGCGGTAAAAGAAGGAAATACACATTCAATTATGACAACATATGGTGCAATAAATGCATTGTGGAGAGCAACAAATTATGATTTGCTTACAGTTATTTTGCATGGTGAGTGGAATTATGACGGCGTAGTAATGACAGACTGGTGGGCCGATCTGAATGAGGAAGGATAGCCTGCTTCGATAAAAAATACAGCAGCAATGGTACGCTGCCAAAATGATCTGTATATGGTAACTGCTAATGCACAGCAAAACAGTAATCACGATAATCTGGAAGAATTTGCCTTTTGGATCGAAAGGACAAAATTCTTTTTACTGGTGACAGCATTATTGAACAGACTTGGATGCAGATGAAAGAGAGTCTCCCAATACAGCAGTTTTTTGAAGCATTAGAGACATTAATTGCAGTGAGAGATGAATTCGATTGTATTCTTACAGGACATACTCGGGAATGCTTAGAAGATGCTTCTCTTTATGAAGCACATAAAGCAGCGGTAAAAGAAGTCATAGAAGGAAAAATGATGAGGATACGATCTATGAGTGGTTTGGTGGAATTGCCAAGGCACATCCTTATAGAAAAGATCTTCGAAGAATTGTATATAAAAATTAAAAGAAAGAACGGAACATGGAAAAAATAAATGGAATAACAAAATAACAAAAATAAATGATTGAAACTTTTGTGTAGAAGAATAAAGAAACGACACGAAAGCTTTTAAATGCACTTACAGAAATTTCTGCTCCTTCGCATCAGGAACAGAAAAAAGCAGCATTTGTGGAGCAATGCCTTAAAATGCAGGGAGACATTTTCACGTACATAGATGAAGCGGATAATGTTGTATTTCCATAATGGAAACACAATTTCAATATATTATAAATTTTTATAAAGAAAATGGTCTTGATGTAACGATAGAAGTAGTAGGAATTATTCGTCAATTTACGGATTTGCCGATTACTGTTCGGGCAGGTTCCACGGATGCCAATATTTTTCTTTCTCATGGCATTCCTTCCAATGTGATCGGAACTGCAATCGGAAGGTGTACTCATACGAGAGAAGAATGGATCCTCACGGAAAGTCTGGTTACTATTATATCTATCGAGCTTGTAGGAGGAACAACTAACTTTTACATGTTGTATATAGAGGTGTTTTTCATTGAATATCAAATTACCGATACTCTACATAAGCCCAATTTTCATCTATAAATCGAGTATATGTTGCGACTCCTTGCTCTAAAAGCAATGCTGCTAATTTTGATGGATGCTCTTGGAACGATTCCATATCTTGATAAGATACGTATACAAAATCACATCGTTTAAAAAAATCTATATGTATAGGAAAACAAATTATACTACCTTCTTCGCTTTTTTGATATGAAATCTTTCCTCTAAATCCAACCAAACATCGTTCTGGAAAATGTAGCTGAATTGGAGTATCTTGAGCTTGTTCTATAATCTGTGCAGTACTACTCTCATATGCCTGCTTCCATATATATAATCGTGTCATGCGAAGATATCGATCAATCGGAAGAAAACAAATCAATGTAATAACGCTTCCAATAATCAGATAAACGATTGGTCTTTTCGTCAATCTTCTCTTTCGATACCGAAAACAAAAAGATATTAAAATTGCCAACATACAAAATCCAAGGCTCCAATTAACCAATACACTTGATATATCGATTAAAAATATTGTAGAGCATCGAATTAATAAGACTATAATACAAAAGCCTGTTAAAAATTTTAAATAGGTGAATACTTCTTTATTCGATACTTCCTGAATCATTATATCCCTCTTCAATGGCTGGATAATCCGAACTATCCAATGAATCAAAGCCTGATGCTGCAAAACTACCAGCTTTTAAAACTGATAAATTAAAAAGTTGCCTTCCCGTATATCCATAATTATAATTTCCAATAAATTCTGATGTCACTACACGATATTTCGAGTTGTTACGACCAAAATGAGCATTAAAAGTTTTATACCACGGAGCATATCCAGCTTGGGTCTTATAGTCCCAAGCTCCGCCTTCCATTACCAATGAAACCCAAGTACATACTGTCAAAGTCCATGCTTGCGCAGCATTATATTTGGAAAGATCAGCAAAAACGTTTTTTATATATGCATAATTGCTACGAACAAGAGAGCCTAAATTAATATATGTAGGAGGATTTCCATCAGTAGGTTCTTGCCCTTTTGGTTGAATTTTAGCTAACGAGTCTAAAAATACAGAAGATGTTGAGGATATAGGCAATGAATTTGGGTTGTTTAAATAATCTTCAACTGTAGATATAATTTGATATGTACAAGGATCTAACTCACACAAACCTATACTGATAAGTATATTTATAAAATCCATATCTTGCATAAATTCTTCAATTATCTCTTTTGCGGCTAATTGGGTTATCTCTTCGGTTATAATAATTTGCCCATTAGTGTCAAGATATAAATATCCTCTATCGATAGCTTTATTATATAAATCATAATACGGATTATATAATGAATATGAATCTACATGCTCACTAAGGAATATCTCATGATCATCGATAATATCCTGGCTTTTCAGCAAGTTAACTGCTGATGAAATTATTTTATCATTTGTATTAATATTGTTTGCTTTAACAGATAACGAAAGGTTACAGACTATACACACGAAAACAATATAAATTGCAATAGATTTTACTTTTTTCATTATTTGTATCCTCCTTTCAATTAAGGAAAGTTTTAGGCATTTGTGATGATACGTCTAATAAAAAATATCATTTTTCAAAGACTTACATACCACGCAACATCATATAACTTTTAGAGAAAATTAATTATATACTAGTATACCACATTGTAACCACCTCATTTTTCACTTTGATATATACAAAATTCTTAATTATGTTATATATTATAGTTATTTCATTGTCAAATTGTTTTTGCGATTTTATTAGAACTCTATTTCATTACATAATATTTAATGATGAATATAAAACGAATGAAAAATTCAAGACATTATAATATAAGATTAGTTTTTATTTGCTTTCATAGCAATAAATTCGTTCTGCCTTGTATGTTAATATAAGTCCTTTTCGTCCTTACTTTTTCGCTTCCGCTATTATAGCATTCAAACGTTTTCTAAAATCTTCTTTTGATGCTGCCTCTGCAACCGGAAAACATTCGCTTTCCACTGCTGAAATCGCATCCAAATCTTCTAATACAGCATGACGAATTTTCATAATCATCGAAACCTTTCTTTATTAATTCTTGAACAAAATAGTATCCGTTATCTTTGATATCAATAATTAATATTTGCCTTGTCTGCTTGAGACATTTGGACCTATGTCAATACTTTGGACAAAAAAAGTCGAAAGATTATCCTGCTTTTTTTAGTTCCTCCTCCTTTTGCTGAGGTGTGATATAACCAATAGCACTGTGGATGCGCTTACGGTTATACCAGCCCTCTATGTATTCAA
>JALFSR010000014.1 GCA_022778745.1 Clostridiales bacterium | reverse complement strand
CAAGCCATTTTTCTATCTTTGATGCAGATGGAGAAAAAATTTCTCTCTATTCTTTTTTAGAAGAGGCAAAGAGAAACAAACAAGCAACCGCAGAGATATTTGGATTTTGTCTATATCAAAAAAAGAAGTACTTTGTCCGTGTGATTGCACAGGAATTACCAAAATCACAGGCAGCAAAAGCGAAAAAACGAAAGAAACGAAAGGCACAAAAAAACCAGTATCAAATCAAAGAAGAAACCTTATTTTATGCGAATTACGTAGTTCTCATCACTTCTCTGGGAGTGGAGTATGGAATGGAAGAAATTCTTTCTCTTTATCAAAGTCGCTGGCAAGTGGAATTGTTCTTCAAGCGATTCAAACAACATCTTTCTATCACAACGATACGAATGGGAAATCCAACCTATGCGGAAGGAATGGTATTGTTGTGGTTGATCGTATGGATCTTGGTAGAAAAACAAGTGATTCTTGCGGAACAGTTCTTAAGAGAGAACGAAGGGAAGGAAAGAGCAGTTCGCTTTTCTTGTTGGGAAAAGTGTCGTATTGTATTTTTACAAACAAAGGAGATTCTATGCCTGTCATGGAGTCTATTTGTGGATCTCAAAGAGAACGCATTTCATCGCTTTCTATCCTTGCGAAATCGACGAAGAATCAACCAAAATGAAGAGTTCCATACGGTCATTTTGCCAGGTTTAATTGCTTAAGTTCGCGCCTATGGGTTACCTCCCCATAGACTGTTTTAATCGTGGTCTGACGGCTACCTTTATGCCTATATTTACTTTTATCTCTTTCCCTCATCAGAATCTGATTATACCGTTCCAGAACTCACTGGTAAACTGTCTACCGATGTGACAGATCCATGCATAAATATTTTTTTCTAAGTCCTTGAATGTTACTCCATTTTCAGTTATCATAGATTTCATCATACAGACTCCTTATGTTTTTTCTCATCAACTAAACAATAAGACAAATCTGTATGATTGGGAAGGGGTTTTTTCCTCTTCCCTTTATTTTTGCTAATGATAATTATACTCTAAAGTGTGCCCTTTTTTCAATATTTATCTGATACTTTCCTGAAATTTCACGATATTCAGTTGTCAAAATACAATGTCAGCCTGCTCGCCCATAATCCGAGAGGCTATTGTGGCATCGCTTTTTTGTTTATTCTGCGTTCAAATAAATTTTCTTTATATAGTCTAATCGGCTGGACATATTTAATAATAATGCATCGATGAGTACAAGTGCGGTCATCGCCTCCACGACAACAACGGCACGAGGTACGATAATTGGATCGTGGCGTCCTTTGACACTGACTTCAATTTCTTTTCCATCTTTTGTAATTGTCTGTTGTGTGCGGGCAATGGATGGAGTTGGCTTTACTGCTGCACGGAAGATGAGATCACTTCCATCACTGATTCCTCCAAGTACACCGCCAGAATGATTTGTCATTTTTACTGCTTTTCCATTATTAAGGCGAAAGGCATCATTATTTTCTGAGCCGCATGTCTTTGCTGCTGCAAATCCATCTCCGATTTCGAATCCTTTGATTGCTCCGATAGAGAGAATTGCTTTGGCGAGATTGGCATCTAATTTTTCAAAAACTGGATCACCAAGGGAAGTTGGAAGTCCGCTTGTAATACATTCAATCATTCCTCCGACAGAATCGCATTCATGCATTCGTTCTTTTAAGTAGTTTGCGACTTTTTGTGCCGCTTTTGCATCAGGCATGCGGAATGGGTTGCGTTCAATTTCTTCTTTATCAAATGTCTCAATTGGAATTCGTCCAATTTCTTTTGAATATGCAGTAATTTCAATACCAAATTCTTTCAGCAGTTTTTTTGCGATTGCTCCAGCTGCGACACGTCCGATTGTCTCACGTCCAGAAGAACGCCCGCCGCCTCGATAATCACGGAATCCATATTTTTGATCAAATGTATAATCTGCGTGTCCAGGGCGATAGTAGTTTGCAATATCAGAATAATCCTGAGAACGCTGCGATTCATTTTGAATTTCCATAGAGATTGGTGTTCCAGTTGTCTTGCCTTCAAAAACACCAGATAAAATATGAACAGTGTCATTTTCTGAACGTTGCGTTGTGAATTTACTTTGACCAGGGCGACGTCGGTCTAACATTTGCTGAATATCCTCTTCACAGAGAGAAAGTCCTGCTGGACATCCATCAACAACGACACCGATTCCTTTTCCATGGGATTCGCCCCATGTTGTAATGCGAAAAATAGTTCCTAATGTAGAGCCTGCCATAGTGAACCCCCTTTTATTTATTCATGCGTAATGCCTGTGAGCAAAAACCCAATGAGGGAAAGTGTGCAGAGGATTTACGCAATTGATTCGTTAATATAGTAACATAGAATTGAAGAAGTAGCAAGAATACGGAAGATATTCTTGAATACGCTGACAAAAATTCTTACGATTCTGTGAACAATAGTTGCAATATAACTGAATTCAAGGTAAAATAGAAAAAAATGAACTTATGGAGGAGAAGAGTTTGAATGCTTTTGTGGAAGATATTGTAAATTCCGTGATGGGTATGGAAGTTGATGTAAATGAACAGCAAGTAAAGTCATTGTTTGATCAGATCGCTCCGAACCTGGTAACGTTATGTTTAAGAATTATAGTAGCAGCTATATTAATAATTGGAGGAAAAAAATTAATTCGGTGGATTGAGACCATTATAGATCGTGCCTTGCTTCATTATCATGCAAATGATACGATGCGTGCGATTGCAAATGGAACAATCCGGACGATTGGATATGTAGCAATTTTCTTATATGTAGCAAAAATTTTTCATTTACCGTTAGGTCCGATGTTTACACTTGTTGGTTCAATTGCTATTGGTGTTGTAATTGCACTGAAAGATTATCTTGCAAACCTTGCAGGCGGAGTTCTATTACTTTGCTTGACACCGTTTCGCTATGGTGATTATATTATTGATGAGCATGGACATGAAGGAAATATAACTCGGATTGGACTTCTTTATACAATACTTATGACGCTTGATGGAAAAACAATTTTTGTTCCGAATTCTCTTCTTACAAAAGATTGTGTTACGAATGTGACAAGAGAGGGAAAGCGAAGAATTGAATTAGAAATAGGAATTTCCTATGGTTCAGATTTAAAAAAGGCAAAGCAGATTATGGAGCAGGTCATAAAGGGAGAAAATCATTTGGAAGATCCGCCGGTACAAGTATTTATTGGAGATTTAAAAGACAGTGCAATTATTGTAAAAGCATTTTTTTGGACAACAGTGGATGACTATTGGCCAGTACTTCGAGACATCAAAGAAAAAGTAAAAGATGCATATGACGAAGCAGGAATTACTATTCCATTTCCACAAATGGATGTCCATTTTCACACAAAAATAGAACAATAAATACGAAAAATGTTCTGTCAAGTAAATTAGTTGATATTTCAAGTAGTTTAGTGTATAATGAACTACTAGACTATCAGGAGTTAGGAGAATCATATGACGAAAAACAGGGATATTTATATTAGAATGCTTATGTTCATAATAGATATAATATGCCTCATAGCTGCGTTTCTTATTGCATCTTATGTATGGATTGACCTTTATTTAGGACGCTTTATTGTGTGGGCAAATAATTATACATTTTTAGTTGCTTATTTAATTGTGGTATTGTTGTTTAATTCTAGTCAATATTTTCTGCAGCGTGCCAATATAGAAGAATTAATGAGTATATGTAAAACTACTATAATTGTAGGCGCATTTGCGGTTGGATTATTATTTTTTACGAAAAATGCAGATGATTTTTCAAGAGGAGCATTTTTAATTACATGTGTATTGGATATTATATTTGATTATATCGCAAGATGTCAGTTGAAAACATATTTAAAGAAGAAAAACAGTGAATGGATGCCAAGAATGCTGCTTGTGGCAGAAAAAAGAGAAGCAGAAAAGGTAATTCATACATTAAATGATGGAACTGATATGAATCCGATCGTAGATCAAGTAATTTTAACTGATGTAGATGAAGTTGGAAAGACAATTGGAAATGTTCCAGTTGTAGCCAATTGCAGTACAATGCTTTCTTATATGAAAAAGCAAGTTGTAGATGATGTTTTTATTTATACAGAAAATCCAAGAGAACAATGGATATCTAAGATGATAGAGGAATTAGAAAAAATGGGTATTGTTGTTCATTTAAATATGGGAATTACTCCAGAAATGGAACAGTTTAATAAGCGGGTAGAATTATTAGGGGCATATCCTGTTGTTTCGTTTGCGACGAATTTTTTTGACGGAGAAAAAATGATGTTAAAGCGGCTGATGGATATTATTGGAAGTTTAATTGGCTGTGCTATTACACTTGTTGTGACGGTTTTTTTAGCACCATTTTTATTGATTGAATCTCCAGGATCACTGTTTTTTAAGCAAAAGCGTGTGGGGCGTAACGGACGATATTTTTATATTTATAAGTTCCGTTCGATGTATATGGATGCAGAACAGCGTAAAAAAGATTTGATGGAAAAAAATGAAATGAAGGGTCTGATGTTTAAGATGAAAGATGACCCGCGTGTCACAAAAGTTGGAAAGTTTATTCGTGCGACAAGTATTGATGAACTTCCGCAGTTTTTTAATGTTTTAAAGGGAGATATGAGTTTAGTCGGAACAAGACCACCGACAGTTGATGAATTTAAGCAGTATAAAGGATATCATAAGCGCAGATTGAGCATCAAGCCGGGAATTACTGGTATGTGGCAGGTAAGCGGACGAAGTGATATCGAGGATTTTGAAGAAGTAGTACGATTAGATTTGAAATATATTGATAATTGGTCCTTGTCATTGGATATTAAAATTATTCTTAAGACATGTATTGCCGTTTTTCAGAGGGCAGGCGCTAGATAATGCATAGAAGTAGGAGACGAAAGGAAGTGTTTCTTTGGCAAAATTAACAGATGAAGAAATAAGAATTTTGCAGCGCGCAAGAATGATACAAGATAGATTAGAGGCAGAACGATTAGAGGCAGGAGAAGAGTTACCACCCAAAAAAGTACAGCCGAATATTCAGAAGCAAAAGCTAGAACGATCCTCGCAGCAAAAAACGAGTAGTTTGCAGAATAAGCCATCTCGTTTGGCAAGTCAGCCGCAGAAGACGACAAAAATTGTACAAAATCATCGACAGGCAGGCACTGTGACAGAGCCGCAGCAAAAAAACGAATCTAGCAGTTCGATGCCAGAGGTAAAAAGAAAAAGACCTGTTCGACAGCCAGTTGGTACAGTGGAGGAAAAGAGAAACTATAATTTTAATTCGAACCCCGTTCGACAGCCAGTTGGAACGATTCACCAATCGTCTGACACGATGGGAAACAATCGAAAAAATGGACAAAATACAGTAAATACAGAACCAAGAAGACGAATAGCAACAAATACAGAACAGGCAAGACGGACAGCAGCAAATACAGCACCGCAGAGACGGACAGCAACAAATACAGAACAGACAAGACGGACAGTAGCAAACACAGCACCGACAAAACAAAAAGTGCAAGGTTCTGCATCAAGACCGCAGAATTCCGTATCAAATCCTCAAAGAAGAAACATGACTCCAAAGAAGAAAAAAACAGAAAAATGGAAAGTAGTTGTGATAGCTTTGATTATTACTGCATTAATTGCAGCGATTGCAGCAGTTGGAGCATTTATTTTTGTTTATAGTAATATTTCAAAGACAAATTATGAGTCAGTTGACCGCCAAAAACGTTCAGAAGATGTATGGGCAGAAGAAAAGGGAGTGAAAAATATACTGCTTCTTGGTACAGACGAGAGAATAAATGGAGATGCGAGTCGTTCCGATGCAATTATCGTGCTGTCGATTAATGAAAATACAAAAAAGATTATTATGACGTCAATTTTAAGAGACAGTTATGTGACGATTCCTGGATATGGAGAAAACCGTATCAACCATGCATACCAGATGGGTGGAGCGGCATTGATGATGCAGACAATTGAAGATAATTTTAAAATTCCGATTGATTCCTATGCAAAAGTAGATTTCTTTTCGTTTATGGGTATCATTGATAAATTGGGTGGAGTGCCTATCACAGTAACGCCGCAGGAATTGGGATATTTAAATGGATATATCGCAGAAATTAATACTTTGCAGGGACTTCCAGTGAATGAAGGACAGCTGGCACAGGCAGGAACTCATCAATTAACTGGAAAGCAGGCGTTGGGGTATTCAAGAATCCGTTATATTGGGACTGATTTTGCGAGAACGGAACGCCAGAGAACAGTGTTAGATGGATTATTTCAGCAGTTAAAGACGGCATCTGTGAAAGAACTTTATGATGTAATGTCAATGATTCTTCCAGATATAACAACTGATATTAAAGATATTGATTTGACAAAGATGATTGCAAAATTAGTATCGTACATGAAATATGACATTGTGCAAAATCGTATTCCAATGGATGGAACATGGCAGAATTTAGTTGTTGGCGGACAGGAAGTTCTTGGGATTGACTTTACAGCGAATCAGCAGGGATTAAAGTCAGTTGTTTATGGAGAGTAATTCTTTTTAGCAGATTAAATAAAATTTTGAAAAAATTTATAGAAAATAATTTTTTCGTGTATTCCACAGAGCAATTGAAGATTATTCAATTGAAAATACCGTTGATAAGAATAATTGAATCATCGATGTGTGGAGGATAGAACAATGATGTATGTATTTATATGTCCAAAATGTGGACATACTAGAATGGTAAGCCTATTGCGTGAATTAGAATGTACAAGGTGTAGCTCAGCTATGGCAAATTGTGAAATTGACTTTCTGGATTGGGTTGACTTAGGTTTAGAGGAACGCAAAAAGTTAATTAGATTTTATCAGCAGGCAGATCCAAAGGATTTATGCTTTTACCGTCCCATGCCATTTTATGATCATTGGGAACGTGGTTACTGGTAAAATGGTTTAAAGACCAGGAGGAATACGATGAAAGTAAAAATTATTGTTGCGGCACATAAGAAATATTGGATGCCACAGGATTCTTGCTACCTTCCTGTACATGTAGGAAAGCAAGGAAAAGAGCCAATCGGCTATCAAGGGGATGATGAAGGAGAAAATATTTCTGAAAAAAATCCGTGGTACTGTGAATTGACAGGAATGTATTGGATGTGGAAAAATGTGCAGGCAGATTACTATGGACTTGTTCACTACAGACGTTATTTTACTGTAGTACCACCGATAAAGAGATTAGGAAAACAACCGTCCGAGCTTGTTCTAACAGAAAGACAGGTAAAGCGTCTTGTGAAAAAATATGATGTGATACTGCCAAAAAAGAGAAATTATGTGGTAGAGACAATTGGGTCTCACTATGCTCATACACATTATAAAGAACATCTGGAAATTACAAAAAATATAATAAAAGAGCTTTGTCCAGCATATGAAGAAGCATTTGAATGGGTAATGAGTCAGAGAAAAGGACATATGTTTAATATGTTCATTATGAAAAAAGAATTATTTTATGAATACTGTGAGTGGCTGTTTCCGATTTTGGAAAATTTGGAACAACAAGTAGATATTACGGAATATGATGCATTTCAGGCGAGATATGTTGGAAGAGTCAGCGAAATCTTATTAAATGTGTGGATACACCAAAAAGAGATTGCGTATCATGAAATACCAGTAATCAGTATGGAAAAGATTAAATGGGGAAAGAAGCTTGTATCATTTTTTAAAGCAAAATATTTGAATGAAAAGTATAATGGAAGTTTTTGATTTTGTGAAGAAGGAACATTTTTTTATTTAAGAAAGAGCAAAATGCGTGACAGCATTAGGAGGATATACATGTGTAATAGAAAATACAGCATTGTAATGCCAGTATTTCGTGTAGAAAAATATTTGGAACGAATGGTATCCTGTGTGAAAAATCAGACGTATCAAGATTGGGAGCTGATCTTAGTGGATGATTGTTCCGATGATAATTCTGGAAAGCTCTGTGATCAATTTTGTCAGGAAGATGAACGAATTCAAGTGATTCATCTGACGTGCAATCAAGGGTTGAGTAATGCTAGAAATAAAGGAATGGAACAGGCTACAGGGGAATATATTTTATTTTTAGACTCGGATGACTGGGTGGAATGTACTCTGCTGCAAAGTGTGGAACAGTCTCTGCAAAAAAATAAAGCGCAGATGGTGATTTATGGCTTAGTGGAAGAGTATGAGAATAAGGCTGGTTCACTCGATTATAAAAAAGAAATTAATTGTGAGACAAAATTTCTCACTTCACAAAAGCAAATTTATAGAGAAGTGATTCAGCTAGAAAAAAAGACATTATTTGGATATGCATGGAATAAGGCATATGAGTTGGCGTGGCTTAGGAAGTATCATCTTCAGTTTGAGAAAATTACAATGATTGAAGATGTTCTATTTAATACAAAGGCAATTCAGTTTATGACTTCTGTCAATTTACTTTGTGATATGCTATATCATTATGCAATACGTGATAATGGAAATTTGACATCCAAATATTTGGAAGATTATTTTGAACTGCATGTAAAACGTATTTCGTTATTTTTGGATTTATACAAACAGTGGGGATGTCTAAATCGAACAGTGAAAACAATTCTTGCAGGAATTTATTGCAGATATTTTTTGTCAGCATTACAGCGCAATTGTGATTCTCGTTCTCATATGAGTCAAAAACAAAAAAGAGATTGGATCAGACAATGCTTTCAATCGGAAGTATTTCAGCAGCTTGTGCCATATCTTGCGCCAGACAATCGTATATTGCAGCTGCTTGCGATATGCATCCGCAAAAAAAATGTAGGAGGATGCTGGCTGATGGGAGAAGTAATCTATGTAGTGAAAAATAAATGCCCAGCAATTTTTGCTCGATTAAAGCAGAATCGGTAGGAGGAAAAAATGGAAAAAATACTCGTAGGGTATCTTATAGATGGAAAACATAGTGGGATTGATAAATACTTATTAAATGTATTAAAAATGGTATCTTCTAAGCAAGTTCATTTTGATTTTCTTACGACTAATCGAGAGGAAGAACTCGCACAGTATTTAGAGGCATATGGATCAAATCTTTATGAAATACCGTCTCTGAAGCATCCAATAGAACAATACAAAAGAGTGAAGCAATTGATTATGGAGCAAAACTATACGATTGCCTATTTTAATATATCTGAGGCATTTAATTCAATGGCGGTAAAGGCTGCAAAAGATTGCGGCGTGAAAAAGGTAATTGTACACAGTCATAGTGCAGGTATTGACAGTCACAATCCTATAAAGCGGAATATAAGGCTCTTGCTTCATACGATTTTTAAGCAGTTTTTAGTGCATTGGGCAACGGATTATTTTGCATGTTCTAAAAAAGCAGGACAATGGATGTTTCCACAGTCTGTCATTACTCAAAAACGTTTGCAGCTGATTCAAAATGCAATTGATGCAGATCGTTTTGTCTATAATCAGGAAATAAGAGAGAAAGTAAGAACACAATTAGAATTAAATGACAAATTTGTTGTTGGTCATATTGGAAATTTCTGCTATCAAAAAAATATTAAATTTTTAATTGACATTATTCGAGAATTAGTAATGATAAAATCAAATGCCATGCTGCTTTCTGTTGGTGTAGGTCCAGACATGGAGATGGCTAAGAAACTTGTAAAACAATATGGATTAGAAGATCATGTATGTTTTCTCGGACAGCGAAATGATGTCCCAGAGCTATTGCAGGCAATGGATTTATTTTTACTTCCATCCAGATTTGAAGGTCTGCCAATTGTTGGAATTGAGGCACAGGTGGCAGGGCTGCGGATTATATTGAGCAATACAATATCAGAAGAAGTAAAATTAAGCGAAAATTGTATTTTTGTTGATATTCATGCTTCTGCAAATTATTGGGCAAAAAAAATAAAAGAAAATGCAGTCTATAAAAGAATATATATCGAGCAATTAAAGTCAAATTATTGTTTCGATATTAAGCAGCAGCAAGGATTGTTACAATCTCTATTTCAGACAGACTGAGATTAAGGGAGAATGATTTGGTTTAGAGGAGAATAATTATTTATGAAAACAGAAAAAACGGGTTGTTCTGAGAGAAAGTTTGATTGTTTCATACCGAATTTAGAAATTATATTTAAGGCATGTTATCTTGTGCATTTATTAATGGCATTTAATGCATATTTTGCAGGAGAAAACATTATGAATGTCACACTCTGTCTTACGCTTCTTTTTGGCGGTCTAATGGGAATCACACGATTAATCCGAATAAAAGATTATATTAAATTTCCAAATGTATTATGCTTAATTGCATTTATTGGAAGTTATGCATTGACTGCGTTAGTAAATTTCCGCTATGGACTATTTGAAAGCGCGCAATATTTTATCTGGTTATTATTTCAGTTTGGTTTATTGTATGCGTTTGACGCAAAGAGAGAGTTCGGTGAGATAAAAAAAGAACTTTATATTATTGCATACATCGCTATTGTAGTACTTACTATTTATAATATCATCGGAATTACTATGCTCATGCAGAACAAAGGATTTTGGCATGAGGCAGCAGATGGACAAGTTCATCGCATTGGTATGACTGAATGGGGAAGACTGCATGGGCTTCATGCAGATCCAAACTATGGGGCGGTTACGTCAGCAGTAGGATTGTTATTGGCACTTTATTTAATAATGAATACAAAAAAGAAATGGATCAAAGCTGCACTTTGTGTTACGATTGCATTCCAATATTTATTTATCGTATTTTCTGTATCAAGAAGTGGCTTGATTGCTGCGATGTGTGGAACGGGAGCATTTGTTGGTCTATATTATTTAAAAAAAGCAAAAAAACTTCCTGTTCTCGTTGCAGCAGCATCAGTTATTATTACAGTTGGGGCGATGTTTGCAGGATCAAAAGTATTGATTAATAGTTATAATATCTACATGGAACAAAGAGCCGAACAATCAGGAGACGAAAATATAATTAAAGAGCCGACAATCAGCCGTGAGGGAGATATGGAGGCGACAGGAGGCGATATCAGCAACCGTCGTTTTTCTATTTGGAAAAGTGCGATGGAGATCTTTCTTTCTCGCCCTATATTTGGTGTTGGTTTTAGAAATATTGTTCCATATGCAAAAGATCAGCTTCCAGGTACTTATATATTAGAAGTGAATAATGAATACGGAGACTTTGATGCGATGCATAATATGCTCATGGACACACTTGCAAGCCAGGGAATTATTGGCATTAGTTTATTAGCTTGTTTTGTCATTGGTACAATAGTATTTTTCTGTAAAAATTTTAGTAAAATAAAAGAAGAACATTGGATGATTGATGTAGTATTGTTTTGTAGTTGTATGACGATTGGAATTTCGAGTATGTTTGTATCTCAAATTTTATATGTAAATAATCCAAATACATATTTGTTTTGGGCATTGCTCGGATATTTAATTTATTTCATAAAAAAGGATGCAGAACAACAGAGAGGAAGAGGAAAGGGATCGAAATGATTTGTACAGAAATAATTGGCCGTTTAGGAAATCAAATGTTTCGATATGCTTATGCGAGGGCTTTGCAGGAACAATACGGCGAGCCCTTGCTGTTTTCATTTAAAGATATTGAACGTCAGTATGATCCAGCAAAAGGATGGGAAAATTCGCTTAAATATTTTCATGTAAAACAATATGAGACATATCACGGAAACTCTTCTTTGATGAGAGAACGCACGAACCTGATTCAGCGTGTTGCGGCAGCGATTTATTTTACAATTAGTCATAAATATGATGATGATTTTTATAAGCGTTATCAGTTTCAGATAAAATGGCAAGGGTTGATGGGACATCTTGGAATTTACGGACTGCATATGGGATATTATGATTATAAGCCAACAAAAGCAAAAGATAAATTTATTATCGGATGCTGTGAGTGTGATAAATATTTTAATGCAATTCGTCCGCAGTTATTAGAAGAGTTTACTCCGATTGATGCGCCGGCAGAGAAAAATCGAAAATTATATGAAGTCATTGAGAATACAAATTCTGTCTGTGTGACAATTCGCAGAGGCGATTTTGTGGAAAATAAAAAGTTTAAAGAAGTATATGATGTATGTACAAAAAGCTATTATTACAGAGGAATGCAGGAAATTGCAAATCGAGTAAAAGATCCATGTTTTATTATATTTTCTGATGATATTCCGTGGATTAAGAAGCATATGGACTTTCCATATCCAGTTTATTATGAAGATGGGGATGATACAGTTCAAGAAAAACTGCGTATGATGTATTCTTGTAAGCATTTTGTTTTATCAAACAGTACATTTAGCTGGTGGGCACAGTATTTAAGCCGTAATGAACAAAAGATTGTTGTGAGTCCAAATCGGTGGTATAACAGTCGTTTCCAAACTGCGCTGATTGGTGCTGATTGGATTTTGCTTGATCCGGACAAAGAAACGCAAGACAAATAAGAGTAGCGACACAAAACAAATAAGAGCAAGGGAAAGAGGAAAACGTATGGAGACGCAATGTGTGAGTGTGATTGTTCCAGTTTATAATGCAGAGAAATTTCTAGCAGACACATCAAAAGCAATTTTGAAACAAAGCTATCAAAATTTGGAAATAATTTTTATTGAAAATGGTTCTACTGATCAAACATGGGAGATTTGCAAAGAATTAGCTGCAAATGATGATCGAGTAAAAATAATGCATATTGAGAAAAGGGGAGTTTCCGCAGCAAGAAATGCGGGAATTGAGGCAGCATCAGGAGATTATATTGTATTTTCTGACAGCGATGATTTTATGCAGCCTCATATGATTGAAACAATGGTACACACGATGAATGAGCGTAAAGCAGAGCTTGTTATCTGTGGATTCCGCCATATGGACAGTGCGACAGGAGAAGAGATTGAGACAATTTATGGACTGCAGCATGAATTTTTTGGAAAAGAAAAATATTTGCATTTAGATATGATGCTGCGGGCGCAAATTTTGCATGCTGTGTGGAATAAGTTGTTTTTAAAAGAAACAATTAACAAACATCAAATACGTTTTCGGGAGACGATGCAGATTGGAGAAGATCTGACATTTAATTTGGACTATCTGGATATGGTAGATGCTGTATTTTGCCTTTCAGAACCGCTTTATGATCATTATTTAAGAAGAAGCGGAAGTATTACAAGTACATTTTGTCCAAATTATTATCCACAGCAGACATTTATGCTTAAGCGTATGTACAAATCTTTATCAAAAGTAGATCCAATGCCAGCAGATGGAATTAGCTATTATGAGAGCGCTTATGTGGATATGATGTCTACAGCGATTAGCTATTTATTCTATCCGCAGGCAGGATTAAAAAACAAAAAGGCAGTATATGAGCAAATGAACGAGCTGCGAAAAGATCGAGAATATTTCCGATGTGCAAAGTCGCAGTGGGAAAAACTTTCATTCAAAGAAAAGATTATTGCCCAAAGTCTTAAAAATAAATGTTATGGATTGATTTATCCATTCTATCACTGGAAGCATCGAGATAAAAGATAAAAAAGTGAGGAGATTGTATGAGAACGAAAAAATCTATCCGAAATGCAATTGTAACATTTGGAACTCAGATTATTAATATATTATTGACATTTATTGGACGTACCGTATTTAATCTTATGCTTGGAGAACAATGTCTTGGTATTAACACTGTATTTACTCAGACATTAACGGTACTTTCTTTGGCAGAGTTAGGATTTGGAAGTGCGATTATTTACAGTATGTATAAACCGCTTGCTGATGGAGATGAGGCAAAGTTAAAAGCGTTAATGGAGCTTTATAAAAAAGCATATTTAATTGTAGCGGCAGTTATTACATTATTAAGCCTTCCTCTCATACCATTTTTGTATGTACTGACAAAGGGAGAAGACGGCGGACAAAATCTGACAATTATTTATTTGCTCTATGTGCTGAATACAGTTGTTACATATTTGTATGCCTATAAGCGTTCGATTATTATTGCTGACCAAAATATGCATATTGTAACATTGTATCAGTATATTTTGACATCAATCCAACAGATTGTTCAAGTTGTTTTTCTTTATTTAACAAAGAGTTTTATTCTTTATCTTGTGATTCAAATTATAGTGAATTTTTTAATTAACTATTTAATTTCCAAAAAAGCGGAAGAAATGTATCCGTATTTGAAGAAAAAAGAAAAAACACAATTGGATAGTGAGACAAAAAATACAATTTTTCGTAATATAAAAGCAATGTTTATGCATCGAGTGGGCGATGTCGCAATGAATAGTACGGATAGTTTGATTCTTTCTGCATTCACTGGTGTGGTAAATGCAGGATTTTATGGAAACTACAAATTGATTCTCTCAGCGATTAATGGAATTTTGAGCCAAATTTTTAACTCTGTTATTGCAAGTATAGGAAATATGGGAGCAAAAGAATCAACAGAAAAAATTCATAACACATATCTTGCGATTAATTTTATTGGATTTTGGATTTATAGTTTTTGCACGATTTGTCTTTTTACATTATTGAATCCATTTATTACGATATGGATGGGAGAAGGATCGTTGTTTTCTATTGGCGTTGTCTTTTTGATGTGTGCGAACTTTTATATGACAGGAATGAGACGTGCAACATTAATTTTTCGAGATGCAATGGGATTATTTTGGTATGATCGTTATAAAGCGATTGTAGAGTGCGTTATGAATTTGATTTTATCCATTGCATTTGTTCAAAAAATTGGAATTGCAGGTATTTTCTTTGGAACAATTCTTAGTATGGCATTTGTCTCAGCGTGGGTAGAACCATATATTTTGTACAAGTATGGTTTAAAACGAAGAGTATCTGAATTTGGAATTTATTACTGTATTTATACAGCTGCGACAGTTATTGCAGGAGCTGCGACATGGTTTTTGGCACAAAAAGTAAGACAGGCTGGTATTATTGGTTTAATCATTCGTGCAGTAATCTGTGTGTTTGTGCCAAATATTATTTATCTTATATTTTTTTGGAAAACAAAAGAATTTCAATATTTTTGGAATGTACTTAAAAAAATTCTAAAAAAATAAAAAATAATAATCAATAATAAAAACAAAAACGAAAGATTTCTTTATTTTCTCATGAGAAAATAGTCGAATATCTTGACATAGTCCACTAAATTGGTGTAAATTGATAGAGTAAGGGAATTTACGTAAAATATCATAAAAGTAGTTATGATGAGGGGAATTTATGTTAGGAAAGAAGTGCTTCTCACGGCAATGAGAGACACTTTTTGACTATAAAAAGTGGGAAAATAGGAGGAAAAAAATGAGATCATTAGAAGGAGACGATCATCGCAGCCGCCTTCGGCGTATTTTAGCAGGAGTGCTTACTGGAACTATAATAATTGGAAGCATTGTGGTTCCAAACTCAGTAAAAGCGTCGGAGGCGGCGTCATGGAATATTGACTCTGTTCAGGTAGCAAACGAACAGAATAATACAGCGATCGTCAGCGGCACAGAAGAAAAATCAAGAGAAGAACTGGAAGAAGAGCTGTATGCACAAAGAGAGCAGATGGATTCTGTTCATAACAACATGTCTACGATTACACTAGACCAAGATCCGATGTCAATCAGTGTATTAAGTGAAGACGGAGAGGCACAGCGTGCAAATGTACAAGCAGATGCTGCAAGACTAGATCAGTTGTTGGTTCAGTCCAATCAGCTAGGACAAAATAACATCGGAGGAATCAGTAAATGTGAAATTGTGCCAATGAATGGCAGTTATCAAGTTTGTGTTACGGCGTCCGTTCCAGAGTCCGTTGGTACGGTATACTTGATCGAATTAAAACCATATGAATACACATTGGACGGAAAAGTACCAGTAGCACAGGCAGCGGCAGCTTCCACTGTCACGATGCAGACAGATCTTGGTAATATACAGGAAGCAAGTTATAAATTATTTTCCAAATTTGTATTAGCAGTGAAGAATGCGGATAGTTCTTATTCTGCAATTACTGCTCCAAAGTATATTACAAATACGGAAATTGTTGCTGCGAATACATTTGCTTTCCCTCAAACAGCAAGTAAAAAGGGACTTCAGGCTAATGCAACTATGGTAGAAGACAGTGTCGAGTTAGGAATTAAACATGCAGCTGTTAATTTCTGTGTCGATGAGATGATTAGTCTAAATGGAGGCATTGCTTATACTTATAAGGGAAAAACATATTATTTTAATGAAGCGTACATTTATGCGTATGATGCATTATTAAGACGCTATTATGAAAACAATATTCAAGTATCCTTTATTATATTGCTTAGAAAAAATGCGAATTCGGAAGGATTATTATATGAAGCTGCATTAGATACTGGAAGCTATCATCCAAATTGTTATGCATTGGATACTTCTAATCAAAATGATGCAGAATGGGTAGAAGCGATCATGACATTTCTTGGAAGCCGTTATACAAGAACGGATGGACAATATGGACAGATTGTAAATTGGATTTTAGGAAATGAGCTGAATACTCCAATGTATTATAACTGGATGGGAGCAGTATCGCTTGATACTTATGTAAACGAACTGACACGTACATATCGTATTTTCCATAATGCATTAAAGAGCTGTTACAGTAATGTCAGAACATATTTAAGCTTTGATTATTGTTGGGGAAGTATTCCAAATAATCCGCATATTGCATTTTCTACAAGAGAGATATTAGATATCTTTGATGATAAGATTGAGGCAGAAGGTGATGTGAATTGGAATATTGCGTATCATGCATATCCATTTATGTTAAAAGACCCGACATTCTGGAATAATGAACCGTCACTTGTCAATGACAGTGAAGATTCTCGTATTGTGAATATGAAAAATATTCAGGTACTGACCAACTATGTTGAGAAGAACTTTGGAAGAGATACAAGAATTATTTTATCAGAACAAGGATTTTCAGCGGAGCCAGAAGATAGTGAGAAGAGTCAGATGACACAGGCGGCGGCTTATGCATATGCGTATTATATTAGTGAATCACACGATATGATTGATGCATTTATTATTCGAGCACATGTAGATAATCGTATTGAAACTAATGAGGGATTTTATTTTGGTCTCTGGACAAATAAAGACGGATATATCGAACAGGCGGACAAGAAACGTAAAATCTGGGATGTCGTAAAGTATATTGATACACCAGCTACACTTGATTATACAAATCCACTGTTGACATGGATTGATTGTGTGAATGTATGGAATAACATAGCACCTCGATTAGAAAACTTTGATATTAAAAAATTTAATGTTCCAGACGATTCAATAGAAGGCAATATTCCGAATGATTCAATAGAAATTCCAGATAATTCAGACAATGAGTTGCCGATTGTTGAAACTGCATTAATTAGTTATTCTGCACATGTACAGAATAAGGGATGGATGCCTTATGTTGAATCAGGGGAAAAAGCCGGTACAACTGGTTTGGGTCTTAGAATGGAAAGCTTGCGGATCAAATTAGATACGAATCTGCAGGGAGGACTTTCCTATGCTGCACATGTACAAAATAAAGGATGGATGAAGCCTGTAACAGAAGGAAAAGTATGTGGCACAACTGGAAAGGGACTTCGTGTTGAAGCATGCTGGATTCGATTGACAGGGGAACTTGCAGAAAAATACGATATTTATTATCGTACACATATTCAAAATTATGGATGGCTTGGCTGGGCATCGAATGGTGCTTATTCAGGAAGCTCAGGAATGAGCCTGCGTATGGAAGCATTGCAAATTCAGCTTGTAAAGAAGGGTGAGACAGCACCTTCTAGTACAAAAGAAGCTTATGTGAAAAGAAAATAATAAGAAACAGTTGTATTGAGAGAAATTGACTGTGTTACATAGGAAATTCAATGAATTTCCTATGTAACAAAAAATAATTTCATGTAAAAAGATTCTCTCATATAAGATAGAAGTAGAATATTAGACCGAATAGAGCGGTGGAAGGAATGGAAAAAATGGGAAATAATTTCCTTGGAGAACATAGGATAAAAAGAAAAGTGGTTAGTATATTACTAGGCATGTGCATGTTTTTTATGTTTATTTTTGGCGGATGTTATATGCTGTTTATGCATACAATTGGAAAGTTAAACTATGTTCCTGATCCTGGGCAAATTGTTATTAATGGGAATTATGTAGAAGAAAAAAATTATGATCCAATAACTATTATGGATAACAACGGAAAGATCGAAGAAATTCAGCCAGCTTCTCCAGAGAAGGTAGCTGAGATTAAGCAAAATATATGGAATAATATTCATAATGGAGCAGAAAAACGATCAAGTGAAGAAGTGACAAATATTTTACTGATTGGTGTAGATAAACGAGATGAAAGTTTTCCAGGCAATTCGGACAGTATGATACTTGTTTCTGCCAATCGAGCGAAGAAGACAGTAACCATGACATCGTTTTTACGTGATCTTTATGTAGGAATTGATGGAATGGACACATATAAATTAAATGCGGCTCATGCAATCGGAGGAGCTCCTCTTTTAGTAAAAGTAATAGAAGATAATTTTAAAATTGATATTGACTATTATGTCAGTGTAGATTTCCAAGGGTTTGAAGCAGTAATTAATATATTAGGCGGTGTGCCGATGGAAATCACCGAAGAAGAACAGATAAAAGCGAATGAATATATTCGAGGGATGAATGTAGCAGCTGGTTTGGAAGTAAATACAGAGATATTAAATTCATATGGCTCGCTTGTATTAACTGGAAAGCAGGCACTTGGATATGCTCGTATTCGAAGCCTTGCTGGGGCCGACTTCCAGCGTTCCAACCGACAGCGAAGAGTGCTTGGTGCGGTACTTGAGAGTGCACGTTCTGCAAGTTTTTTAGATATCACATCAATCGCAAACCAAGTGGCACAATATGTCGTTTATAATATTCCACGAGAGAATTTTATGGAGTTATTAATGGAAATACCAGACTTCTTTTCTTATCAGTGGACATCAGAACGAATTCCATATGATGGATTTTATGAGCATTATAATATTGGAGGACAAGGAATGCTTGTTCCGAAATGGCAGGAAACGATAAATCAATTGCAGACAAGATTATATGATTAATGAAGTAAGAGAGAAAGGTGATGAATGTCCCTTTCTCTTTATATATAGTGATAGATATAGAGGTAATGTAAAGTGGAAGTTCACAAAATGTTAAAAATAAAATAAAGAGAAACTGTTGACCAATTAAATCGAACGTTATATAATTAGGGGCGTGTTAGGGTTAGTTAAGGGTTATTCAAGTAGTGAGGAGATTAAAGATGAAGCAATATGATTATGTAATAGTAGGCAGTGGTTTGTTTGCAGCAACTTTTGCACATGAAGCCAAAAAGCAAGGAAAGAAATGTCTTGTTTTAGAAAAGAGAGAGCATATTGGAGGAAATATTTACTGTGAAGAGATAGAAGGCATTCATGTTCATAAATATGGAGCACATATTTTCCATACGAGCAACAAAGAAGTATGGGATTTTGTAAATTCGTTTGTAGAGTTTAATCGTTATACAAACAGTCCTGTTGCAAATTATAAAGGGGAAATTTATAACCTTCCATTTAATATGAATACATTCAGTAAGATGTGGGGCGTTCAAACGCCAGATGAAGCAAAAGCAATGATTGAAAGCCAGCGCATGAGTATTCAGGGTGAACCAAGAAATTTGGAAGAGCAGGCAATTCGCCTAGTTGGAAAAGATATTTATGAAAAATTAGTTAAAGGATATACGGAAAAACAGTGGGGAAGAGATTGTAAAGAGCTGCCAAGCTTTATTATACGAAGACTTCCTGTTCGATATACATACGATAATAATTATTTCAACGATCGCTATCAGGGAATTCCGATTGGAGGATATAATAAA
The DNA here is from genome assembly GCA_022778745.1 of Clostridiales bacterium. Taxonomy (GTDB): domain Bacteria; phylum Bacillota; class Clostridia; order Lachnospirales; family Lachnospiraceae; genus Fimimorpha. The sequence goes on along the minus strand of JALFSR010000014.1, from coordinate 24,946 downwards.
TTAATTGAGCGTTTGTTTGAAGGAATTGAAGTCCGTGTTAATGTTGATTTTCTCAAAGATAAAGATAAGTATAAAAATTTAGGAGAGAAAATAATTTTTACGGGTCCGATTGATGCATTTTTTAATTACGAGCTTGGAAAGTTAGAATATCGTACTGTTCGTTTTGAGACAGAAGTTTTAGACACAGACAATTATCAGGGAGTTGCGGTTATGAATTACACAGATCGAGAAACTCCATATACAAGAGTAATTGAACATAAGCATTTTGAGTTTGGAACACAGCCAAAGACAGTTGTTTCAAAAGAATATTCCACAGACTGGACAGAGGGAATGGAACCATATTATCCAGTTAATGATGAGAAAAACCAAAAGTTATATCAGCAATATGCAAGCCTTGCCGAGCAAGAAGAAAACGTTATTTTCGGAGGCAGACTAGGCGAGTACAAATATTATGATATGGATAAAGTAATTGAATCTGCATTTCGACTGGCAGAATCAGAATTAAAGTAGTATATAATTTCGATTATTGATAGAAAAAGCAAGAAAATAACAAAGAAACCTGACAATGATCTGCAACGATTCTAGTATGCTGTATCACTCACATTATTAGTTGGAAAGAAAGGAATGTCAAATGACAAGTAGAAAATCTATTTTAACATGGAAATGGCGTTTACAGAAAGAGGGCAGAAGATGGTATGATTGGATCATGCCGATCACTGCGGCAGTAATATGGATTCTAGTTTTTGTTAATTTAAACTCTTTAAAAGCAGATGAGCAAATAAATTATACTGTACCGGCGATTGGGATGGCAGCTGCGATCACAGTTTTTGCCAGCGTAAAAATCAAAATGCATAATATCATCGAATGGATTTTAAAAGTAATCTTGTTTGTTATGATACCAGCTGTATGTATGTATCTTGTAGAGTTCTGTAATGATAATCAGATCTTTGAGTTGGAACAAGGTATTATTTTTATGAACTATGGATGCTATATGGCAGTTCTTGTATTATTTTTTGGTTTGACAGGAAGATTAAAGGGTGCTTATATTGGAACATTGTTATTTAGTGCAATCTATGGACTTGCGAATAAGTTTATTTTGTTGTTTAGAGGTACCCCGATTGTACCGTGGGATATTTATTCTTTGCGTACGGCTGCATCGGTTGCTGGAAATTATCAGTATTCGATTGATAAAACAATGTTAGTTACAATATTAGGATTTTTGACAGTGATTTTTGCAGTTGCTCAGTTAAAACCGAAAAAAATAAGCAAAAAACGATATTGCGTATCTTTTGTAACATCAATTACTGCATGTGCACTTACATATGCTTCTCTTGTTCCAACCGAAAAGCTTGAATTGTGGGGAGTAAATCGAAATCTTTGGAAGCAGGAAAATGCTATTCAGCAAAATGGAGTTTGGCTGAATTTTGTTGATAATACAAAGGATATCACTTTGAAAAAGCCAGAAGGCTATAATAGAAAAGAACAAGAAGAAATTTTTTCCGAATATGAAACAAAAGAACTAACAAAAAAACAAAAGAAAAACCGTCCAACAATTATTGCAATTATGAATGAATCATTTTGTGATATGACAGAATGGACAGAAGAGGATGCAGTAAAAGTAAATCAAGAGCCGCTTCCATTTACAACAAACTGGAAAAAGAATGTCATTCGAGGCAATATGTTAGTTCCTGTATTTGGAGCAGGTACTGCTACAACAGAGTTTGAGTTTTTAACATCACAGTCACAGGCATTTTATCCGACTGGATCAGTAGCATATCAGCAGTTTGTCCATAAAGAGACGCAGTCACTTGCTTCTGTTTTGAAATCATATGGATATAAGACATTGGCGATGCATCCATATTATGGAAAAGGATGGAATCGTGAGAACGTATATCCACTGTTTGGATTTGATGATTTCTTAAGTATGGAAGATTTGGAACATCAAGAACTGATGCGTTATTATTGCAGTGATGCATCCAATTATGAAAATATTATTGATCAATATGAAAACCGTGGAGATGATCCATTGTTTATCTTTAATGTAACAATGCAGAATCATGGTGGATATGTAGGAGATAAGACGAATTTTTCTCATACAATTAAAGAAGAAAATTTGGGAGAAGGAATTGTAGATGAATATTTATCCCTTGCATATGAGTCAGATAAAGCATTGAAAGATTTAGCGAAATATTTTTCAAAGCAGGAAGATCCTGTTGTAATTTGTTTCTTTGGCGATCACTGGCCAAAGCTTCAGACAACGATTTATGATCGTATGTTCCCAGGTGTAGATGAATTTGACCGTACAGTAAGACAGCATACCGTGCCATTTTATGTATGGGCAAACTATGATATAGAAGAAAAGGAAGTGGAACTGACAAGTACAAATTATATTTCTGGATTTGTATTAGAAGCAGCAAATCTTCCATTAGATCCGTGGCATCAGTTTTTAAAGGATATGCAGAAGAAACTGCCAGCAATCAGTACAGTTGCTTATGTAGATAAAGATGGAGAAATTCACTCTATGGATGCAGAGAGTGAAAAAAATGAGACAATATTAGAATTAAGACGTGCGCAGTACTATTACTTCCAAGATCGGAAATAACAAAAAGCACTGACATTGTAGGAGACTACTGCGCTGGAGGAAACGATGAATTTAGAAAAAACGAAAAATGAACAGGCAATCAAGCAATTGTTAATCATTGGCGCAGTAGTTTTTTATGTAATTTCGGGAGGACTGCAGCAGGCACTTGTATATGAAAGCTGGAAATTATTGATTGTAAAAATTATTACAGCGATTGGATTTCCAGTGCTGCTATTAACAATTGGTTCTTTGATTGGAAGCAAGGCAATTGTGCCTAAGAGATGGCGGCGTGGATGCATTGTAGTATTCTTTATGGTTAGTATTGCATCGGGTGGCATGATCTTCTGGCAGTATCGAGCAGGAGAAGTATCGATTTCTTCTGTCACAGAATTTATTCATGTCTTTTTAAACGGCAATCCAGCCTCCTCATATACTGGAATATATGTGCTTACGGCGGCAACTGTTATTGTGCCAATTATGCATACAATTGTACCGTATATTACAAAGAAGCAAGTAGAACCATATTTATATTTATGTGTAGCAGTGACGATTGGATGCTTTTTCTTGAACTTATTAGAAATATCAGTCAATGATATGTGGGGAATGATCTTTGGATCGATCACTTGTCTGATTTTTGGATGGTACATCGAACAAGATGAGATAAGTAAAAAGCAGATATACTGGAGCATTGGTGTTGGAATAGCTAGTTTTTTATTTTTATTTGTTGGAACATTTGCATTAAATCAAAATATTGCAGCAGGTTATAATGGAATGCTGTTTTCTGTATCATCTGTTGGAAGTGTTGGACTTGGTATTGCAGTTTATATTTTAGCAACAGTAAAAATAAAGCAATGTCAGTTTCAAAAATTGCCAAATCGATTTCGTATGTTAATTGATTTGCTGTCGAAACCAAATGTATGTCTGTTTCTTATGACAATTGCTGTTCCGATTCGTAAGCTTGTGATGGACTCTCCAAAATTTAGAGGGGATCAGTCGATTTCGATTTTAATTTCATCTCTTATTATTTATGTGATAAGTGCTGCTCTTGCATTAGGAATCGCAGTATTATATCCGTTGATTGCAGACAGTGCATGGATGAAAAAGCGACCAATATGGATTCATGCCAAATGGAGATTTGTTCCAGGACTTTCAATAAAAGAAGCAATCTTGCCGCTTGTGTTTTTGACTGCTGCATGGGTGCTTTATCTTTGCCATTGGCAGTTATTTGAAGTAATGTATTGGAATAAGGCGTTTGATTGGACATGGCTTGCATTAGCAGGCATTACAGTCTTTGCACTTATAAAGATAGAAGTTTCACCAGCTCTCCAAACAATGATAAAAGCAGTCATTGTTGTTGCTGTGCCATTTTGGATTATGTGTGTTACAGAGCTAGTGAACGAAAACACCGCATTATTAATGGGAAAAAATCAGATTTGGCTCAATTACAGTTGCTATTTACTTTTATTTTTCATTTTTTATGCGATTACAAATCAGATTCGTATTGCGGTGATATTGGAAGCTGTCACAATGACAATTTTTGGCATCGCGAATATGTATGTACTGCGGTTTAGAGGCTCGCCAATCCTTCCATGGGATTTGTATTCCATTAAAACTGCTGCATCAGTAGCAGGTACGTATAATTATGATTTCACTGCACAGATGCTTTCTGGGATTATGTATGCGATATGGATTTGGCTGATTGTATACCCACTAAAGAGAGAATCATGGAGATGGTATTGTCATCTTGCGTCGATTGTGGCAGTTGTGGCAGTTGTATGTGTATGCTGGTCCAATGTCGTGATGCAAGGAAAGTTAAAAGATATGGGAATTGAGCGAAATATTTGGAAGCAGGAAGATGGATATCGTACAAATGGAATGCTTCTTAGTTTTGTAGAAAATGCAAAAGATTTTAAGCTTCGAGAACCAGATGGATATAATAAAGAAGAGCAGAAAGCACTTCTTGCAGAAACGACAAAAGAACAGAAAAAAAATAAAAATAAAAAATATCCAAATGTTATTGTTGTAATGAATGAGTCATTTGCTGATATATCTGGTATGGCAGATGATGGAATTTTAAATATTAACAAAGAAGTGACACCATTTGTTGATAAATGGAAAGACAATGTAATAAAAGGACATTTTCTTTCATCCGTTCTTGGTGGAGGCACGGCAAAATCAGAGTTTGAGTTTTTAACAGGAAACAGTGGTGCATTTTATCCAAGCGGCTCGATGCCGTACCAGCAGTTTATTCATCAAGAAATGGAATCAATGGCATCGATTTTAGGAGACCTTGGATATACATCTATTGCATTTCATCCATATTTAGGCACTGGATGGGATAGAAATCGTGTTTATCCTCTAATGGGATTTGAAGATTTTATTACATTAGATGATATGCCAGAAGATATGGATAAAGTGCGAGTTTACTGCAGTGATAAAGGCGATTATGATAAAGTGCTTCAAATATTAGACGAACATGACAAGCAGGAAAGTCCATTGTTTTTATTTAATATTACAATGCAAAATCATGGAAGTTATGTTGGAACATATGATAATTTCTCTGTTGATATTCAAGAATCAAATATGAATTATGAGGAATTAAACCAATATTTGTCATTAATTCATCTTTCCGATCAAGCATTGGAAGAATTAGTAAAGCAGTTGACTGCACGAGAGGAAGACGTTATTGTATGTTTTTTTGGAGATCATCTTCCAGGATTGGACTGGTCATTTTATCAAAAAATTACACCAAATGACAGTGAATTTGATCGTACGGTAAAAGCATACACTGTTCCATTTTATATTTGGGCGAATTATGATCTTAATATTGACAAGAAAAAGATGGAGCTTACGAGTGCAAATTATCTTGGAATGCATTTATTAGAGATGATTGGTGCTCCATTAACTCCATGGTATCAATATTTACACCAATTAGAAAAAGAACTTCCTGTTGTCAGTGCGATTGCATATGCAGATAAGGATGGCAAGCTGCATCCATTGGATGATGCAGCAATGGAAGTTCCTGCGATGAAAAAATATCAAAATATGCAGTATTATTATTTTTATGACCGAGAGTAGCGAAAATTTTTCAAAGTAAATAAAATATTTATGAAGCAAGTACCAGCATAAAATCATTTTTTTGTTGGTATTTTTGCATGAAAAGAGAGACAAATCGAATATATTTATATAAAAAGAATACTTCACAATACGAAATTGCTGTGTTATACTTATAGCGTAAAAAATTTATGGACAATAGTACAAAATATGAACAATCGCTATTGAAACAACAAGTTTTGATTGGCAGGACAGGAGGAAAAATGGGAAAATATTTTGGTACAGATGGATTTCGTGGAGAAGCAAATAAAAATTTAACTGTAGAACATGCATATAAAGTAGGACGTTTTATTGGATGGTATTATGGTCAAGAGCATAAATGTAAAGTCGTAATCGGAAAAGATACAAGAAGAAGCAGCTATATGTTTGAATATGCATTAGTTGCAGGTTTAACTGCCTCTGGAGCAGATGCATATTTGCTTCATGTAACAACAACTCCAAGCGTTTCTTATGTAGTAAGAACAGAAGATTTTGACTGTGGTATTATGATTTCTGCAAGTCATAATCCTTATTATGATAACGGAATCAAATTAATTAATAATAAGGGAGAAAAGATGCAGGAATCCGTTATCCTAAAAGTAGAGGCATACTTAGATGGATTAATGGATGAGATTCCATTTGCAACAAGAGAGGGCATTGGATGTACTGTTGATTATGCAGCAGGAAGAAATCGTTATGTTGGATATTTAATTTCTCTTGCAGTACATTCCTTTAAGGGAAAGAAAGTTGGATTGGACTGTGCAAACGGAAGTTCATGGATGATTGCAAAGAGTGTATTTGATGCATTAGGTGCAAAGACATATGTAATTAATAATGAGCCAAATGGTACAAATATTAACACAAATTGTGGATCTACACATATCCAGGGATTACAAGAATTTGTAAAGGAAAATCAGCTAGATGTAGGATTTGCTTACGATGGAGATGCAGACCGCTGCCTTTGTGTAGATGAAAAGGGAAATGTAATAAGTGGAGACTTGATTTTATATATTTGTGGTAAGTATATGAAAGATAAAGGTGAATTAGACAATAATACAGTCGTTACAACAGTAATGTCAAACTTTGGTTTATACAAGGCATTTGACAAGATTGGCGTTGAGTATGAAAAGACTGCAGTTGGTGATAAGTATGTATATGAATGTATGCAGACAAACGGACATAAAATTGGCGGAGAAGAATCTGGTCATATTATTTTTAGTAAATATGCAACAACAGGAGATGGTATTTTAACTTCTATTATGATGATGGATGTTATGCTTGCAAAGAAAATGACATTGTCTGAGTTAGCAATGCCTGTTGTTATTTATCCACAGCTTTTGAAAAATGTACGTGTAAAGAATAAACCAGCTGCAAGAAATGATATTGATGTGATCGCAGCAGTAGAAGACGTTGAGAAGAAATTAGGAAATACGGGTCGTATCCTTGTAAGAGAAAGCGGAACAGAGCCAGTGATCCGTGTTATGGTAGAAGCAGAATCTGATGAAATCTGCGAAAAATATGTTGATCAAGTCATTGATGTACTGATTGCAAAAGGACATTTAGAAGAGGCATAATTTCTGAAATAGGAGGAACAATGAATGTGTGGAATTGTTGGATATGTTGGACAGAATGAGGCAGCTCCAATTTTGTTGGACGGATTGGCAAGATTAGAGTATCGTGGGTATGATTCAGCAGGAATGGCAGTTTATCATGATGGAGAGATTGAAATTGTAAAGGCAAAAGGAAGACTGCGTGTATTAAGAGAATTGACGAATAATGGTCTTGACTTAAAGGGAACAATAGGAATTGGACATACAAGATGGGCAACACATGGTGAGCCATCTGTGACAAATTCTCATCCTCATTTTAATAAAGATAAGAGTATTGTAGTAGTACATAACGGTATTATTGAGAATCATCAGCCGCTTAGAGATCGTTTGATAAGAAAAGGATATCGTTTTATCTCTGATACAGATACAGAAGTTGTTGCTCATATGTTGGATAACTATTACAATGGAGACCCATTAGAAGCAATTTCTAAAGTTATGACGCGTATAGAAGGTTCATATGCACTCGGCGTGTTATTTAAAGATCATCCAGGTGAAATGTATGCAGTAAGAAAAGACAGTCCATTGATTGTCGGTGTTTCGGATGAGGGCAATTTTATCGCTTCCGATATACCAGCGATATTAAATCATACGAGAAACGTATATTTTATCGACAATATGGAGATTGTAAAGCTTACAAGAGAGGCAGTTGCATTTTATAATATCGATAAAGAAGAAATTGAAAAAACGATGACTGTGATTGACTGGGATATGGAAGCAGCAGAAAAAGGCGGATATGAGCATTTTATGCTGAAAGAGATTTATGAACAGCCAAAGGCAGTGAGAGATACGATTAATCCAAGAATCAAAGACGGAGAAATTGTAATTGATGAATGGCATATGACAGAGGAAGAAGTACAGAATCTGAATAAGATTTTCATTGTAGCGTGTGGTTCTGCATATCATGCAGGTATTTCTGGAAAATATGTAATTGAAGGAATTGCACGTATTCCAGTTGAAGTAGATGTTGCATCAGAATTCCGTTATCGTGATCCAATTATTGATGATAATTCCCTCGTTATTGTAATTAGTCAGTCTGGAGAAACGGCAGACTCATTAGCTGCACTTCGTGAGGCACAGAGAAAAGGAGTTAAGGTACTTGGCATTGTCAACGTTGTAGGAAGCAGCATTGCACGTGAGGCAGACAGTGTATTATATACATGGGCAGGACTAGAGATTGCAGTTGCGACGACAAAAGCTTATAGTACACAGCTTGCAGCATTATATTTACTTGCGATCTATTTGGGAAACAAGAGAGGCAAGTTAGAATATGCACAATATAAGCAGATGGTTGAAGAACTGCAGGAACTTCCAGATAAGATTCAGAGTTTGCTCGGTGATAAAGAAAGAATTCAATGGTTTGCAAGTAAGTTTGCTGCAAGCCGTGACATATTCTATGTCGGAAGAGGTGTTGATTACGCAACCTGTATGGAAGGATCGTTGAAGTTAAAAGAGATTTCTTATATTCATTCCGAAGCATATGCAGCAGGTGAATTAAAACATGGAACAATTTCACTTGTGGAAGATGGAATCCTTGTTGCAAGTGTTCTGACACAGCCACAGTTATATGAAAAAACAGTCAGCAATATGGTTGAAGTAAAGGCAAGAGGAGCCTATGTGATGGCACTTACAAATATCGGAAACTATGATGTCGAAGACGTTGCAAACTTTACTATTTATATTCCAAAGACAAATCCGTGGTTTACGACATCATTGGCAATTATTCCACTGCAGTTGTTTGCTTATTATGTTTCATTGGCAAGAGGTCTTGATGTTGATAAACCAAGAAATCTTGCAAAATCAGTTACAGTTGAATAAATATGTATTGATACACAGAACGAGTCAAGAAGGCAGCGAAGCTGGTTCATGAGAAAGGAGTAAAGCGGATTTTGAATGTTCGTTTTATTTTCCAATAAATATGTTACAAAAAATGACTCAGAGCTATTTTGCTTTTTGGAAAGGGGATGGATGCATTCATGAGGAAGCAGCGAAATAAATTCCAAATGTTTTGTAGCCTCTCCTTTTATATTAATGATAAGAAAAGAGGCTAGGAGGAAACGGATTTGTTTAAATTAATGGGAAAATACATCGCTACGTTATATCGTCAAGAACAAAAATATATTAATGATGCGATGAAAGAATACCAATTAGGTTTTTCCAGCTATAAGTTTTTATTTCATATTTCCAGGCATGAGGGGATTAGTCAAAAAGAGTTGTGTAAGATTCTAAATATTGATGAAGCATTGGCGACAAGAACAATGAAAAAAATGGAAAATCAGAAGATTGCATATCGAAAAAAAAGTGAAAATGATTCCCATTCGTATGCATTGTATTTAACCGACTATGGACAAGAAATTCTGCCGAAGTTAACAGATAGTATTGAGCGATGGTGGGATGATGTAATGATAGATATGACAAAAGAAGAGGCTGAAATGGCATTAAAGTTCGTAGAAAAGATGTACGATAAAGCGAGAACACTTGGAGAGTAGAGAATAAACGATAAAAAAATAAAATATGAAAAATTAACATCTGCGAAACAAAAATGGAATTAATGGAATAGAAAGAAATGAGACTGTTGTAAAAATGATCTTTTATACAGATAGAAATGTGTATGATATCAGCAAAGCTGATGTACGCCTTGCTGCAGTAATGCAGGATTAGGCTGATTTGTTGATTTATCTGTATTTGAGCTGATTTTTACAGCAGTCTCATTTATTGTCCAATACAATAAATCATATTTTATTTCTCTACGATTGTACCTACTTTTTCACGAATGCCATCTTTCGCTTTATTTAAATGGGTGGAAATTGCAATACGATTTGAACCATTTGCAACAAATTGTGCAGCAGCGGAAAGCTTTGGTGATAATGCGTGCTGGGACAAAAGACCAGAATCAAGAATCTTAAATGCTTCTTCTAAATGGATATGTTCAAGTTTTTTCTCATTTTCTGTTCCTTTATCAATCGTAATCTGGTCATCACTTGTCAAAAACAGTAATACATCGGCATCTAATTCGTGAGCAAGCTTTGCTGCAACAGCATCTTTTTCAATAACTGCACTTGCTCCTTTTAAGCGTGTACCTTGTTCCAATACAGGAATTCCGCCGCCTCCGGCAGCAATTACGATATGTCCTGCGTCAGCAAGCATACGGATACTGTCTAATTCGTAAACTTCAATTGGGGCAGGAGAAGCGATAACACGACGCCATCCATTCTCTTCTTTTGTCACATAGTTTCCTTTTTTTCTTTCTGCCTCTGCTTCGTCGTCATTTAAAATACGACCAATCGATTTAATTGGTTTATTGAATGCGTGGTCAAAAGGATCGACCTTTACTTGTGTGATAATCGTACAAACTGGTTTATAAATACCGCGGTTTAATAATTCAGTACGAATTGCATTTTGTAAATCGTATCCAATATAACCTTGGCTCATAGCACTGCAGACAGACATCGGTGCAGGTGTATAGCCTTTATGATGCTGACTGAATTCGTTCATAGCGGTATGAATCATACCAACCTGTGGACCATTGCTATGTGTGATGACTACTTGGTATTTCATCTGAACTAAATCAGCGATGGCAGATGCAGCAATACTTACATTAGATTTTTGTTCTGGCAAGTTTTTACCAAATGCCTGACGTCCTAATGCGACAACAACTCGTTTATTACTCATGGGAATCTCCTCTCTTCTATTTGTTGAAAAAGTAAAGCGGATATTTGAAATCCGCTTGACCTTTGTATCATTTTATCACAATATTTGGAATTTGGCAAAATAAATATTTCAAAAGAATATTTGGACAGAATGGAGAAAACATGATAAAATAGATACCGCAATATAGGATAATCGGAGGTAATGATGAGAAAAAAAGTTGTAGTAGGAATGTCAGGAGGCGTAGATTCCTCAGTTGCTGCCTGGCTTTTAAAAGAACAGGGATATGATGTAATTGGAGTGACAATGCAGATCTGGCAGGATGAAAATCCGATTGATGCTGGACAGGAAGGCGGATGCTGCGGCTTAAGTGCGGTAGATGATGCAAGAAGAGTTGCTGCGTCACTGGGTATCCCATATTATGTTATGAATTTTAAAAAAGAGTTTAAACGGGATGTTATGGACTATTTTGTAGATGAATATTTACAAGGAAGAACGCCAAATCCATGTATTGCGTGTAATCGCTATGTAAAGTGGGAAGCATTATTGCAGAGAAGTTTAAGTATTGGAGCAGATTATATTGCAACAGGACATTATGCAAGAGTAGTAAAGCTTCCGAATGGACGTTATACCATTCAAAAGTCAGCTACTGATGAAAAAGATCAGACATATGCACTTTATAATTTGACACAAGAACAGCTGGCACATACATTAATGCCAGTTGGAGATTATCATAAAGATGAAATTAGAAAAATTGCACAGCAAATTGATTTACGTGTTGCAGCAAAGCGTGATAGTCAGGAGATTTGTTTTATTCCAGATAAGGACTATGCTCGTTTTATTCAAGAAGAAGCAAAAGATGCAGTGCCGCCGCCAGGTAATTTTGTGACAAAAGATGGTGAGATACTTGGAAGGCATAGAGGAATTACTCATTATACAGTAGGACAGCGAAAAGGATTGAATCTTGCTCTTGGTCACCCAGTGTTTGTCACAGAAATTCGTCCAGAGACGAATGAAGTAGTAATCGGAGAAAATGAAGATGTGTTTGCTTTGGGACTAGTGTGCAGACAGATTAATTTTATGGCAATTCCAGATTTGCAAGGGCAGATGCGTGCAGATGCAAAGATTCGCTATGCGCATAAAGGTGCTCCGTGTATGTTAAAACGTACGGGAGAAGATGAAATTACAGTAATTTTTGATGAACCGCAAAGAGCAATTACGCCAGGACAGGCAGTTGTATTTTATGATGGACCGTCTATTATTGGCGGAGGCACGATTACAAGTTCATTCAAATAACGGAAAAGTGAGGAAAAATATGAATGTAAAAGATTTTGATTATCATTTGCCAGAAGAATTGATTGCACAAGATCCACTAGAAGATCGCTCTAGTTCCCGGCTTATGATATTAGATAAAACAACAGGACAACTTCAGCACAGTGTTTTTAAAAATATAATAGAAGAGTTGCATGAGGGAGATTGCCTTGTTATCAATAATACAAAAGTAATTCCAGCTCGTTTATACGGTGCAAAGGTAGATACAAATGCAAAAATTGAAGTGCTTTTATTGAAACGCCGAGAAAACAATATTTGGGAAGTTCTTGTAAAACCAGGAAAAAAGGCGAAGCCAGGGACAGAAATTAGTTTTGGAGATGGAAAGTTAGTTGGAACAGTTATTGATATCGTAGAAGAAGGAAATCGTCTGATTCAATTTTCTTATGAGGGAATTTTTGAGGAAGTATTAGACGAACTTGGTCAGATGCCGCTGCCTCCTTATATTACACATCAGTTAAAAGATAAAAATCGTTATCAGACTGTTTATGCAAAGTATGACGGTTCAGCAGCAGCTCCGACAGCAGGACTTCATTTTACAAAAGAATTGTTAGAGCAGATTGAGAAAAAAGGAGTGAAGATTGCAAGTGTTACTCTTCATGTTGGTCTTGGAACATTCCGTCCTGTAAAAGTGGAAAATGTATTGGAGCATCATATGCATTCGGAATTTTTCATGATCGAAGAAGCCGAGGCGAAGAAGATTAATGATACAAAGGATGCAGGAGGAAGAGTAATCAGCGTTGGAACGACAAGCTGTCGAACATTGGAATCAGCCGCAGATGAAAACGGACGAGTAAAGGCAACGAGTGGATGGACTGATATTTTTATTTATCCAGGATATGAGTTTAAAATTATTGATGCGCTAATTACGAATTTTCACTTACCACAGTCTACTTTATTAATGCTTGTATCTGCACTTGCTGGAAGAGAGCATGTTTTAGCTGCATATGAGGAAGCCGTAAAAGAAAGATATCGCTTCTTCTCCTTTGGTGATGCTATGTTTATTCGATAGAGATAATGGGACACAGCTAGTGATATTGTATATTAGGTGGGATTAAGAGCAATTTTTATTTATTTTTTAGTGTTTTGCATAATTAAAGTAGCGGATTGCTTTTTCTGTGTTCAAAAAGAGATTAGGAAATAGAAAAAGAATAGAGCGAAAGGTTTGGTATTGTATATGGATGAGATTCGTTTAAATAAATATTTGAGTGAACGTGGTGTTTGTTCTCGAAGAGAAGCAGACCGGTTGGCAGAGGCAGGAAAAATTACAGTAAATGGAAATAAAGCATTTGTTGGAATGAAGGTGCTGCCAACAGATGAGATTATCGTTGATGGAAAGGCAGTAGAACATCGTCAGAAAAAGAGAGTGCTGCTTGCTGTCAATAAACCGAAGGGAATTGTATGTACGACAGCTCGATTTAAAGGAGAAAAAAATATTGTCGATATGATTCAGTATCCAATTAGAGTGTATCCGATTGGACGATTGGATAAAGATTCGGAAGGATTAATTTTAATGACAAATGATGGAGAGATCGTAAATGTGATTTCCAGAAGCCGTAACAATCATGAAAAAGAGTATGTTGTTACAGTAAATAAGCCAGTGACTGAAAAATTTTTAGATGAGATGCGAAATGGCGTAAAGATTTTAGATACAGTGACAAAACCATGTATTTGTAAGCGGACGGGAGCGAGAGAATTTCATATTATTTTAACGCAAGGATTAAACCGACAGATTCGCCGTATGTGTGAAGCATGTGGATATCGTGTGGAGGAATTGAAGCGAATTCGTATTATGAATATTCAGCTTGGCAATATCCCGCTTGGACATTTTAGAAATGTATCAGAAACGGAGCAAAAGCAGTTAGAAAAGCTTTGCAATATAGGAGAAGAATTGTGAACAATAAAATAGACGATCAAAAAGCCCGTATGAGGCAGTTAATCCAAATATTAGAGCCCGCTGCACGTACCTATTATCAGGAGAGCAGAGAAATTATGGATAATCGAGAATATGATGCTTATTACGATGAGCTTGTGCAATTAGAAAAAGAGACAGGCATCATTCTTGCAGGAAGCCCAACGGCAAAAGTTGGCTATGAAGTTGTAAGTGAGCTTCCAAAAGAAGTGCATGAAAGCAAGATGCTGTCATTGGATAAGACAAAAGATGTCGCGCAGCTTCAGGCATTTCTTGGCGGACAGACAGGAATTTTGTCTTGGAAAATGGACGGACTTACCGTCGTGCTCACTTATGAACAGGGCGAGTTAAAGAAAGCGGTTACTCGTGGAAATGGAGAAATTGGAGAAGTAATTACAAACAATGCAAAAGTATTTGTTAATTTGCCATTGAAGATTGCATTTGAAGGTCGTCTTGTTATTCGAGGAGAGGCGGTAATTCGTTATTCAGATTTTCAAAAATTAAATAATATGATTACTGAGATTGATGCAAGATATAAAAATCCAAGAAATCTTTGTTCTGGTTCGGTACGCCAGTTAAATAGTGAAATTACTGCGAAGCGAAATGTAAATTTTTTTGCATTTTCTTTAATTTATGCAGAAGGAAAGTCATTCCATAATTCCTGTTTGGAACAATTTGCATGGCTAAAACAGCAGGGATTTGATGTTGTGGAGCATGAGAAAGTGACAAGAGAGTCTTTGCCTGATACAATTCAGCGATTTGCCGATAAAATAGAGAAAAATGATATTCCTTCCGATGGCTTAGTATTGTTAATGGATGATATTGCTTACGGAGAGTCACTTGGCACGACTGCAAAGTTTCCAAAAAATGCGATGGCATTTAAGTGGAAAGACGAAGTTGCTGAGACGGTGCTGCGTTCAATCGAATGGAGTGCTTCGCGTACTGGTTTGATCAATCCAGTTGCAGTATTTGATCCTGTAGAACTCGAAGGTACGATTGTAAAGCGTGCAAGTGTTCATAACTTATCCATTATGGAAGAATTAAAACTTGGTCTGGGCGATCATATTACAATTTTTAAGTCTAATATGATTATTCCGCAGATTGCAGAAAACTTGACAAAAAGTGGTCATATGCCGATTCCAGATCACTGTCCAGTATGTGGAGGCAAGACAGAAATACGAAAAAATATTGATGTAAAAAGCTTGTATTGTACAAATGAAGCATGTCAGGCAAAAAAAATAAAGGCGTTTGAATTGTTTGTGAGCCGAGATGCGATGAATATGGAAGGGCTTTCTGCCGCTACAATGGAGAAGTTGATTGATAGAGGTTTTATAAAAGAATACAAAGATATTTTCCATTTGGATGCTCATAAACGGGAGATTGTTGAGATGGAAGGCTTTGGAGAAAAATCGTATCAAAAGATGGTTGATTCGGTTGAAAAAGCTAGAAAGACGACATTGCCGAGAGTAATTTATAGTCTTGGTATTCCTGGAATTGGCATTGCAAATGCAAAGATGCTCAGTAAAGCGTTTAGATTTGATTGGAATGCGATGCGCAGTGCGACAATTGAAGAGTTGATAGAAGTAGATGGAATTGGAATGGTGCTGGCAAAAGGATGGACGGATTATTTTGCAGATGCACAAAACAATGAAATCATTGATCGTTTGTTTGAAGAGCTAGAAATAGAGGCAGAGCAGGTGTCAGAAGAGCGTGTATTGGAAGGAAAGGTATTTGTTATTACTGGTTCTGTTTATCAGTTTGCAAACCGCAGTGAGTTGAAAGCGTATATTGAACAGCGAGGGGGAAAAGTTACAGGATCAGTCAGTGCAAAGACAAATTATCTGATTAATAATGATGTGACAAGCAATTCTTCTAAAAACAAAAAAGCAAGAACACTGAAGATTCCAATTTTATCGGAAGAACAGTTTTTAAAATTAACAAAATAAAAAACAGTCAAAGCACTGCTGTTTGAGAAAGGGAGGAAATTATATGCCAATTCGAGTAGAAAATGATCTGCCAGCGCGTGCGGCATTGGAATCAGAAAATATTTTCATGATGGGAGAAAATCGTGCACAGACACAGCGAATTCGTCCGCTGGAAATTGTAATCTTGAATTTAATGCCAATCAAGCCAGATTATGAGACACAATTGCTTCGTGCATTGTCAAATACACCGCTCCAAATTAATATTACGTATTTGACATTGTCCACACATGAGTCCAAACATACGCCATCAAGTCATATTAATAAATTTTATACGACATATGATCAAATTTATAAAAGATATTTTGATGGTATGATTATTACAGGTGCTCCAGTAGAACATATGAAGTTTGAGGAAGTATCTTACTGGTCAGAGATTGAGACAATTATGAACTGGACGAAAACACATGTAACATCAACACTTTATGTGTGTTGGGGTGCATTGGCGGGCATTTATTATCATTTTGGAATTCCAAAGATTCAGTTAGATAAAAAGCTTTCGGGTGTTTATATTCATCGTGTATTGGATCGCTGTGATCCACTTGTGAGAGGGTTTGATGATCTGTTTACCGCACCACATTCACGTTACAGTGGTGTCAGCAAAGAAGAAGTAATGAAAAATCCAGAGCTTCAAATTTTGGCAGAATCAGACGAGGCTGGTATTTATTTAGTCAAGAGTTTAGATGAACGGCATGTATTTTTGTTTGGTCACCCAGAATATGATCGTATGTCATTGGATGAGGAATATCGCAGAGATGTAAAAAAAGGTATTCCGATTGCTCCTCCAGAACATTATTATGAAAATGATGATCCAGAGATGACACCAATTTTATCTTGGAGAGCACATGCAAATATGTTATATACAAACTGGCTCAACTTCTATGTATATCAGGTAACACCGTATAATTTGGGGATAGAAGAATAACTTTTTTATGTAAAATGAGAAGTTGGAGATGAATTTGTATAAGTCAGATGGGGGTATCCCCATCTGGCTTAAGGAAATACTCGTATCAGGCAGAGCACTATTATAATACTTGATGCAGCATACGGCTGATAGGTTTATAAATAACTAATACTGCTGAAGATACAAGAAATCCTTTTAGGAAATTTAATGGAGCGACACAGAACATTACGAATGAAGTAAGATCAGTTACTCCGTGGAAAATAGAAGATCCTTGTGCAATAATCTGATCAAGTGGAAGTCCAAACAATTTAGAAAACTGTGGAAGTAAATATAATGCATTGAATGTAGTACCAAAAATGGTAATTGCGATGATACCAATAATACAGGCAATTACTGCTGTTTTCTTTGTTTTTTTCCAGTAATAAATAATTGCTGCAGGAATGACAAAACTGCATCCAACTGCAAAGTTTGCAAAGTCACCGACAAATGCAGTGGAAGTACCTTTTAATAAAATATGTAGTATAATTTTTAGTAATTCAACAAGAACTCCAGCTGCTGGTCCGAAGACAAATCCACAGATCAAAACGGGAATTTCACTGAAATCTAATTTATAAAATCCAGGTGCTAAAAATGGCAGTGGGAATTCAAAATACATTAAAATGACAGAAATTGCAGAAAACATACCGATCGCAGTAATGCGATGAGTAACGGAACTGGATGCTGTGCGACGATTGGCAGAATGTCGGTCAATTATAATCTGTACTCCATAAGAGACTACATAAATAGCAACGAAAATGACTGCTGCAATAAGTAAAAATGAAAGATTTTCTTGTATATCTTTTGCGATAAACGAAAGATGATCTTGTTTCATAAATTCGTGTCAGGCACGCAACCCACTACCTTTAGGTGGTGGGAAGAATGCCATTCTCCTTTCTGGTAGCATTTGCTGTTCAATGCTGTTTTATGCTTCTAATAATTTAGTCAAATCGTCAATGGATGAAGTATCCCATTGTTCAATTTGTCCCTCATCACAAAGTTTTGCGAGTGCAGGATCCATTGGCAATGTTGCAGCAAGTGGGATGGCAAAAGTAGCAGCAACTGTATGAATATCATTGTTTCCGAAAATATAATGCTTTTCGTTGCAATTTGGACAGACAAAGTAAGACATATTTTCCACGATTCCTAAGATTGGAATATTCATTGCATCTGCCATATGAACTGCCTTTGAGACGATCATAGATACAAGATCCTGAGGAGTAGTAACAATAATAATACCATCTACAGGAAGGGATTGAAATACAGTAAGTGGAACATCTCCAGTACCAGGAGGCATATCTACAAACATATAATCAACATCGCCCCAACATACATCGCTCCAAAATTGTTTTACTACGTTAGCGATAACTGGACCTCTCCATATAACGGGATCTGTCTCATCTTCCAATAAGAGATTGACAGACATCATAGCAGTACCGTTATTGGAATACAGCGGCTGAATGCTGTTGTCGAATGCCTGAGTTGCTTTATCGTGAACTCCAAACATTTTTGGAATAGAAGGACCAGTGATATCAGCATCTAATATAGCAGTAGAATATCCTTTCTTTTGCATTGCACATGCCATTAAAGAAGTGACAAGAGATTTGCCGACACCTCCTTTTCCGCTCACAACACCAATTACTTTTTTTACATGGCTGTTTGCATTTGCATCAACGGAAAAGTCCGTCTGCTTATGAGAACAGCCTTCACAAGATTCTTTAGTACAAGACTGATTAGTACATTCTTTACTCATGATTTTCCTCCAAATCGTTTCTCATATTCGTTTTGCAACAAGAATGTATGCAACATTCTCGAAACTATAAAGAAGTGTAACACAGACAGCAAAAAAAAACAATGTTTGTTCGGAAATATTTGTAAGGATGGAGGGATAGTATGGAACGGTTGAATGACAGATGCATTCGAATATCGGTGCGTACTCTGGTAGAATTTGTAATGCGTTCGGGTGACTTAGATAATCGCACAAGTACGGCGATGGAGCGAGAGGCAATGCTTGCTGGCGGACGAATGCATAGAAAGATTCAAAAGCAGATGGGATCAAACTATGAGGCCGAAGTTGGATTGAAGACAAAAGTTACACTTGCTGTCTCACAAGAAGAAACGGATAATCATACTGTAGATTTTGAGGATGAAATAGAAATTATAGTAGAAGGACGGGCAGATGGCATCATAAAAGAAGATGAGGCGGTTACGATTGATGAGATCAAAGGAATGTACCAAGATGTTGCAAAATTCGAGGATGCATTTCCTGTTCATAAGGCACAGGCGATTTGCTATGCATATATGTATGTACAAAATAATGAGTTAGACAGTGCATGGATTCAGATGACGTATTGTAACCTTGATACGGAAGAAATAAAACGCTTTCGATATTATTATAATGCTGATCAATTAAAGCAGCAGTTTATGGAATATATCAATGAATATGGAAAATGGGCGAAGTTTCTTTATTTGCATCGGCGGGAGAGGAAAGCGTCGATACAAGGGATGGAATTTCCGTTTGCTTATCGAAAAGGACAAAGGGATATTGTTGTATCAGTATACCGCTCAATTATAAGACAGACACGCCTTTTTATTCAGGCACCGACAGGCATTGGAAAGACAATTTCCGTTCTATTTCCAGCAGTGAAAGCAGTTGGAGAAGGATATGGAGATAAAATTTTTTATCTGACTGCGAAGACGATTACACGAGCAGTGGCAGAGGAAAGTTTTCAAGTTATGAGAAAAAATGGAATGAAGCTTTCAAGTGTAACGATTACTGCAAAAGAAAAACTTTGTGTGATTCCAGAAATGGACTGCAATCCAATAAGCTGTCCGAGAGCAAAAGGACATTTTGACCGTGTGAATCATGCAGTGTTTGATTTGATTACAAATGAAACAGAAGCATCAAGAGAAGTTATTTTGGCATATGCGCAAAAACATAATGTATGTCCATTCGAGATGTGTCTGGATGTAAGTACTTGGATGGATGCTATTATATGCGATTATAATTATGTATTTGATCCAAATATTCGGCTGCAGCGCTATTTTGCAGAGACTACGACAGGGGAATATTTATTTTTTATAGATGAAGCACATAATCTTGTCGAGCGTGCAAGAGAGATGTATAGTGCAGTGTTGATAAAAGAGACATTTTTGGAAGCAAAGCGGCGAATGAAAGCAAGCGTAACATTGATAAAGAAACTAGATCGCTGTAATCGCATCATGCTTCAGCTGAAAAGAGAATGTGACACATGGAAGCAGTTAGAAGAAGGAGAAGGAATAGGTGCACTTGTGCTTGCTGTGGAAACGTTGTTTGGAGAACTGCAAAAATGGGAAGAATCTCATCCAGAATATCGGCGAAGCAAAGAAGATAGTGAATTTTTCTTTTCTCTGCGAAATTTTCTTGCTGCATATGACCGTATGGATGAAAATTATCGTGTCTATACACAGCATTTGGAAGAGGGCAGATTTGTTGTAAAAATTCTTTGTGTGAATCCAGCTAAAGAAATCCGTGCCTGTCTTGATCAAGGAATGAGCAGTGTGTTTTTTTCCGCAACAATGCTTCCCATTCGTTATTATAAGCAGCTGCTCAGTGGAGAGCAAAACGATTATGCGATCTATGCTCACTCTCCATTTGATACAACAAAGCGATTATTGCTGATTGGAAATGATGTGACAAGCCGTTATTCAAGACGAGTACGCACAGAATATCAAAAAATAGTACAATATATTGCATCAATTGCAGGTGCAAAACATGGAAATTATCTTGTGTTTTTCCCATCCTATGGATATATGATGGATGTATTATCAATAATAGAGCAGCAGACGTTAGTGTATGAATATCAAGTGCAGAAAAACAGTATGACTGAACATGAACGAGAGCAGTTTTTAGAGGCATTTACAGAACAAAATGAGAAAAGTTTTGTTGGATTTTGCGTCAGCGGCGGTATTTTTTCAGAAGGAATTGATTTAAAAGGAAAGCGATTGATCGGAGTCATTATGATTGGAGCAAGTCTGCCGCAAGTATGTGCAGAACGTGAAATATTAAAACGATTTTATGAGGAAAAAGAAATGGATGGGTTTGCCTATGCGTATCGGTATCCAGCGATGAATAAAGTGATGCAGGCGGCAGGAAGGTTAATTCGGACAGAGCAAGATTATGGCGTTATTGCACTGCTTGATGATCGGTTTTTAAGAGAAGAGTATATCAGTCAGTTTCCGATTGAATGGGCAGATTATGAAGTGACAAGTTTGCATCATGTTTCAGAAAAACTGAGACAATTTTGGAAAAATATTAAAAAAAGAAAGGATGTATTTTGAAATGGATGAACAAAATAAATTTTATCAAATGTATGAAAAAGAACTGGAAGGAATCCAGCCTTGTACGAGAGAGGAAATAGAGGAATTGTCAGAAGCGTTGGAAATGGGAGATCAGTCAGTGGGAAACCGTTTGATTGAGGGAAATTTAGAACAAGTCATTGAAATTGCGAAAAACTATGCCGATCAAGGAGTTGTATTTTCCGATTTAGTACAGGAAGGCAATATGGCATTGACGATGGCTGTATACGAATATGAGGGCGGCTCTTTCCTTCCATTTGCGCAGGAACGGATTGAGCAGGCTATGGAAGCGGCAATTCAGGAACAAAAAGGATCTGATTCTATCGGTGAGAAGATGGCGGCTTATATTAATGTTATGAATGAAGTGACAGCTCGTCTTACAGAAGAGCTTGGTCGCCAAGTGACGGTAGAAGAGGTGGCAGAAAAAATGCAGATCTCTGTCGATGAAGTGAAAGAACTGATGAAAACAGCATTAAATGCGATTTAACCAAATATCCCATTGATCAAAGATGTATTCTATTTTGTTTGGTTGACCAATTTTTTCAATCCTGCTATAATGAAAAAAACAACAAAGAAAGGATGATATTATGTCTAAAATTGATACAGTCAGAGCAGCTATGGTTGCTGCGATGAAAGCAAAAGATAAGCCAAGAAAAGATGCTTTGTCGATGCTCCTTACGGTTTTAAAAAATGCAGCGATCGACAAGCACTCAGACTTGACAGAGGAAGAAGAAAATGTTGTTGTATTAAAAGAAATTAAACAGACAAAAGAGACACTTGAATCTACGCCAGAAAATCGTACTGATATTATTGAAGAATGCAAACTTCGTATTTCCGTTTATGAAGAATTTGCTCCAAAGATGATGGATGAATCTGAAATTAAAGAAGTCATTGCAAATGTATTATCTTCACTTGAAATTACTGTACCAACAAACAAAGATAAAGGCCGCATTATGAAGACATTAATGCCGCAAGTAAAGGGAAAAGCAGATACAAAATTAGTAAACCAGATTTTATCTTCTATGATGTAATTTTTTAGTAGATAAGTTATAAATAATGTTGGGGTCAAAAGATATTTTGACCCTTTTGTATGGTGTGCTACCCGTCAAGTAGACATTTTAAATATCAAAAGTTTTTTGGCTTTGGCCGCCCGTAACAGGGCGGCAATTTTATGCAGCTAATATCATTTTTTGATGAAACTCTATTGGTGTCAGCTTTCCAAGTTTTCTTTGGACACGCTTGTTCGTGTAATAATCCATGTAACCATGTATCGCCCCTGTCAATTCTGTCTTTGTTTCATATTTTTTCGTATAATACATCTCTCGTTTCATCAGTCCCCAGAATCCTTCCATAGGGCCATTGTCAATACATCTTGCGACACGCGACATGCTCTGTGTCATTCCTGCTTTCCGTATTCTCTGTCGAAAATCATTACTTGTATACTGATATCCTCTGTCCGAATGGAACAGTGGGTGTGCATCCGGATTTTCTTTTACTGCCATGTCAAATGTATCAAACACCAATAGATTGTCATTGTGATCACTAATTACATAAGAAACAGGTCTTTTGTCACACAGATCTATGATTGCACTTAAATATATTTTACCAGCATTCTCTGTCCCTACTCCATATTTAAATTCGGTAACATCAGTTACCCATTTCTCATTTGGCTTATCTGTTTCGAACTCACGGTTTAAAATGTTTTCTGCCACATACGCCGGATCAGATGCCGGTTTCGTACAGCAATTATGGCGCCCTTTTACAATGGATTGAATCTTCTTTTTGCGGCAGATGCGTAATACCCGTTTCTCATTTACACAAATATTTTCATCATGTTCAAGAGTATCCCTTAAACGACGGTATCCCATATCTGGATGTTCTGCATGCATGGTTTCTATTTTCTCAGCTATTTTTTTATTCAAGACATCATTTGGACTATCGGTACGATTCAGCCATTTATAATAAGAAGCACGGCTTATCCCGCCTAATCTACACAATTCCATGACAGAGTAACCCATATTTGCCTCTGTTAACTCTTTAATTGCAAGATATGTGGACAAGTGACGTGTCCTTTCTAAAATCGCCTCCTCTCTACTTCTTCGAGTTTTTTTAAGAAGTCTATCTCCATCTGCTGTTTTTTGTTTTCGGCACGCAACATCCTGACTTCAATTTGAAGGCGTTCCTGCTCAGATAAAGTTTCTTTGGATTTTGTTTTACCACGTTTTTCAATCAGTTTATCTGCTCCACCAGAATTATATTTCCTTACCCATGAATATACCTGTCCATAGGAAACATGGAATTCTTTCGCTGTCAATGCGTAGTTATTATTGTTGGCAATGCAGAATTCCACTATCTGTATCCGCTCATCCAATGTAGTTTTTCGTGTAGTATCTTTAACCATGTTAAATAGTCCCTCCGGTCTGGAATCTGTTAATTCTTCATGGTTATTATACATCATTACCCACTGTCTGACAGTAGTTGGTGCAAATATTCCGTATTCAGTAGCTACGGATTGGTACGTTTTTCCACCTTCAAGGTAAGCATGGACAACCTGTTGTTTAAATTTCGCGGAATAATTGAGATTCGAATGATTCTGGGTAAGATAATCATCGCCGAACTGTTTATGAAGACGACACCATGAACGCACACATTTCGCGTCAACGCCATACTTCTGCCCCAGCTTATAGCATGATATACCCCCTGCTTCGTATTCACGAATAATTTTTCTCTTAAACTCCTCATCATATTTTTTCCTGGACATAGAAATGCTCCTTACATAGTAGATTTTTAATATTTCATGTGTCTACTATATAGTGAGCATATCAAACATAAGGGTTTCTGCTAGTTTGGGGCGTGTGTTTTATTGAAATTTGGAATGTAGATATGTTTCCGAAGTGGGGATGGGGTTATGCGAAATTGTTTGAATATGGTACTGTAAAACAAACCGCTGGAGCATGGAGATTTTCCATGTACCAGCGGTTTGTTTGGCTCAGCCTATCGCAACAGTGGCATACTGCCTGTGAGCTTGTTGACCTTTTTCTTAGAGCCACAGATAGCAAGACCGAAGTATTGCAGAGTGCTTTCTGACACGTTTGCCATTTTTGAAATTTACTATTGGTTAATTTTTTGTAGTTGATTTTAATAACAGGTCAATTGTATAAAAGCAAGGAAGTCATTATAATGAATGTAAAGTTAAAGTAAAGGTTGAATATGAGGTAAACGCTATGAAAATAAATGAAATTATCAGAGAACGTCGTTTGTCAAAACAATTGACACAAGAGCAAATGGCAAATTATCTTGGGGTTACAGCTCCTGCTGTAAATAAATGGGAAAAAGGGGGTTCACTTAGATAAAGATACCACATCAATCCCACGCTGACTTTTGCTCAACCGATACAGCCGGAGGGCTGGATAACAAGAAAAGGCGGTATGCGCCCCGTGGAGGGGTAGCGTACCGCCTTTTCTTGTGGGGGTTTCCAAAGGGGGCAACGCCCCCATTTGGCACACGACTTTGCGA
>JALFSR010000089.1 GCA_022778745.1 Clostridiales bacterium | reverse complement strand
TTGTCAGAGCACCATTACTGATGCTCTATTTGTCATGCAATTTTCAATGTACTGATTGCGATGATATAGTCACCGCCACTATATTCAAAACATTTCTGTTTTAAAAACTTTTTATTGACTATTTCTAATAGTTAGTCTTATATCGGCTAAATCAACTTTTCTCACAACTTCTCTAACCTTTAATACGAATGAAGGCGCAACGGACAGTTCATCGATACCCATTTTAAGGAATGTTTCTGTGAATCTTGTATCTGCTGCAAGTTCACCGCATATTCCAATTATGATTCCATTTTTGTGAGCATTTTCTGCAGTCATTTTAATAAGTCTTAATATAGCTTCATAATGCGTATCAATGAATTTTTCAACATTGGGATTTTGTCTGTCACAGGCTAGCGTATACTGTATAAGGTCATTTGTTCCAACACTGAAAAAATCCACATAACGTGCAAGCCTGTCGCTTAGTATAGCAGCTGCAGGAGTTTCTATCATAATTCCAATTTCAACATTATCTGAATACTTAACTCCTTCGTTTTTAAGTTCATTTTTAACTTCATCACAGATTTCAAGAGCCTTAATAACTTCTCCTTCACTTGAAATCATAGGAAACATTATTCCTAGTTTTCCAAAGACAGAAGCTCTGTAAAGTGCTCTAAGCTGTGTTTTAAAAATCTCCCGGTGTGTAAGACAGAATCTGATTGCTCTTAATCCAAGTGCCGGATTTTCCTCTTCATTAAGTCCGATATAATCTGCCTGTTTATCTGAACCAATGTCAAGAGTTCGAATAATTACCTTCTTTCCTGACATACTTTCAAGAACTTTTCTGTATACTACAAGCTGTTGTTCTTCTGTAGGGAAATCCGAATTTTCCAGATAGATAAATTCGGTTCTGAAAAGACCTATACCACCGGCATCATTTTCAAGTACCGCATTTATATTATCAATTCCGTCAATATTGGCATAAATATTTATTTTTGTACCATCAATGGTAACATTTTCTCTTCCGGACATATTTTTTAAGTGCTTTTTATTATCTTCATCCTTTTTTTGTTTTAATACATAATTCTCTATTGTTTGTTCATCAGGATCAAGATAAAACTCACCTGTGTAACCATCAACAATCGCAGTCTGACCATCTCTTAATTCATTAATCAAACAATTACCGATGCCTATAATTGTCGGAATATTCATATTCTTTGCAAGAATTGCAGTATGTGAATTAATTGAGCCATGAGCTGTTACAATTGCAACTACCTTATCCTTTTCAAGAGAAACCGTTTCACTTGGTGTTAAGTCGTCTGCGCATATTATCACTTTATCATCAAAATGTTTTTTCTCTGTATTTATACCGATAAGATTTGCAATAATCCTGTTGGAGATATCTTTAATATCTACACTTCTAACCTGCAAATTTACATCATCCGTTTCTAAGAACGTCTCAGAAAAATAATCAGAAGCTTCGGTTACTGCATATTCAGCATTAACCTTCTTCGTATTGATGATATTATAGATAAATTCATTATATTTTGAATCATTAAGCATCATCATATGAACTTCAAAAATCTGTGCGTTAAATTCACCCACTTCTTTTGATGCTTTTTCATATAGTTCTTTAAGCTGCTCTATTGCAATATTTTTTGCATTTTCAAAGTGCTTAATTTCTGCGTCTGTATCCTCACAACAAACCTTTTCTACAGATAAATCTTCTCTTTTGAAAACTGCAATTCTACCAATTGCAATCGCACCGTAAACTCCTTTTCCGATATATTTTTGCATGGCCGGTCTCCTAATTCTTTTAACCATCCTCCTAAACAAGTAGATACTGCAAGGCATTAAAGAAATATCCAACAATGATGATTCCAACGGTACAAATCGCTATAAAGATACCAAGCAGTTTTGGCTTAATGGCTTTCTTTAACATAACCATTGATGGTAAGCTAAGTGTAGTAACACCCATCATGAAAGAAAGTACTACTCCAAGCTTTGCACCCTTTGCAAGTAAGGCTTCCGCAATCGGAATACATCCAAAGATATCGGCGTACATAGGCACACCCGCGATTGTTGCGATAATTACACCAAACGGATTTCCGTTTCCAAGGAATCTTACTATCAAATCTTTTGGAATCCAGTTATGAATAATGGCT
>JALFSR010000045.1 GCA_022778745.1 Clostridiales bacterium | reverse complement strand
AGCAAAATTGATACGTTTGCCATTGGGAATATTCTTCTGAGAATATGTAATCATGGCTATTACGTTATATATCGTTAGTTTTGCAAATATTTCCTGAAATATAAGGTTTTGTTTCTTGCTGTGCATACTTGCAAGACCTATGTTGTATTTTAATTCTTTGAAAGATGTTTCTATCGCCCAACGCAACTTATACATCTCTTTTATGGTTTCAGCTGGGAACCTGCCTCTTGGAAGATTTGTCAAAATGGTTTCTGATTGTGTATCAGATAATTTAATGCGTACGATTTTTATTGGCAGATCATACCTATTATCTTCCCGGGAACGAATATAGTCAAAAGTCGTATGGGGCTGTATCCATCGATATCGTTCAGGGTCCTTCTGAATAAGGGCTCTTGTTTCTTTCATTTGTCTCCTTGTAAGTGTAATAGTTGTGTCAATATCAAAAGTATCGGTAGAAACCATCTACGAAAAGATAGTTGTGTCTTGTGGATCCTAACCTAATGACATTGCCTTCTAGGTAGACAAGTGAAATAATAAAAGCTTGTTGTCTAGAAGGGAGCATATCAATGTGGATATATTGTTCAATTATGATAGGCGTATTATATTTGCCCGGTATTCGTCAGGAAGTATTGTGCCAAATTTTTGAAATACGATTTGATTATATAAATGGGATGCCTGAACATCCTGCTCAAATAGATGCAGTCCAATGGAATCTAGCTTTGTCTTTGCTTGTGCAGGTTTACTAATAATAGGAACTTGACTGTGTTTTTTGATTGCGGAGAGAAGTTCTGCTGATTCCGTGCGAAAGCCAAGCATCCGGGCATAACAGCAATAATCTAGTTTTTTGTATTGTTCCATATCGTAGTTTGTCAGTTTTGTCATAAGATGAATGAAACTGCGGCAAATGCGAGTATGGGTTATATTTTTTGATTTTAGCAGAGATGCCCATTCATCAAAGCAGTGATAAGAAGGAAGCTGATGTGCCACACGATTGGATAATTCCTTTGTCCATTCTGCATAATCCGCATAAGTAGATTGTGTTAAAAAACAATAATTTAAGATCGAAGACAAATCATTCGCGCAGATAGGAGTACGCAAATGATGAAAATCAATTAATGTTTGGAATACATTTTGTGGCACGGATTGTAAGAGTAGTGAGCGATACTCAGAGTCAGAATAATCTGCTTTTGTTTCTAATATGCGGCGAATTGCCGTGGCAGAGCTGATCTCATTTTGAATTTCCGTTGAATGATAATGAGAGCAAACTCGCGTAATTGGAACAGGTCGAATTGAACTTGATAAGCGATGCAATGCTTTTAAATATTCGATCCCAAGAATATTATTAGGGGAAGACAACAAATGAGAAAGCTGCACTGAATCAATCGAAATTGACATTTCTTTATAGTAAGAAAGAAGTGCTTTCATTCGTGCTTTTGGAAAGGAATCACCCTCTTTTAAATATTGCTGCAAGGCAAGACGGTAGCAAGACGGCTCTTCACATAGAATAACTGCGAGTGTAGAGAGTAATGTCTTGTCTGCACATTCACTTCCAAAGCATAAATCGGTCACAACACCAAGAGAGTCGAGAAGCGAAACAGCTCCATGTGCAAATATTTCTGCACTTGCGCAGGCAAATGGCATAGGAAGCTCCAAAACAAGATCGGCTCCTGCTTCCAATGCCATTTTTGTGCGGCTATATTTATCAATAATTGCAGGCGTACCTCTTTGAACGAAATTGCCGCTCATAACAACGATACAAAAATCAGCATTCGTATGTTTAATTGCCTGTTTCATATGATAGAGATGTCCATTATGAAATGGATTGTATTCGGTGATTAATCCAACAACGTTCAAAATAAAACTCCTTAAAAATAACATCATTATATAATATTATAGCAAAAATTTTAAATTTTGCAAAGAAAGTTTAGTATAGCATAAGTTATCATTGATTGTCAATTTGTTTTCTATGACTTTTGTTTTGATCCACTCACAAAAAACATCTTGAGATACTGGAGATCTGAATATTGACACTCCCCATGCCTAAAGGCAGGG
>JALFSR010000026.1 GCA_022778745.1 Clostridiales bacterium | reverse complement strand
TTATCGCAACACATTTGACCTTGAATAAATGTAAAACAATTCCTGTGTGTATTTATATCCTTTCTCCATCTTTGGGAAAGTTGCATCAAACTCTTCGAAACCACTCTCATCCAAATTATGGGCCGGACTCTCTACATATCTCCAGATTTTATCTGAAAGGGCATTTTCCTCTAACAACTTCACCATCAGTGCAACAGGATAAACATCCTTTTCCAAACATACGCCCAGTCGTTTACAATTCTTGAATCCATAACATGCATAGTTCTCAGGGTTCCCCCAGATTGCTATCGTGTCATATCCTAATTTCTTTGCCTCTTCAAAAGAATAATATAATAGCTTTCTTCCATATCCTTTTCTCTGATAATCCGGATGAATAGTAAAAGGACCAAAAGAGAGAATCTCTTTTTCAGTTCCATCCTCAGCAATAAGCTTTGCTTTTACATAGATAATATGTCCTATAATTTTCCCGTCCTCTTCTAATACAAAATCGAGTTCCGGGATATAATCGCAACTTTCTCTTAGCCGATGAGCAAAATAATGTTCATTACATCCAGGAACTGAAAGATTCCAAAATGTCTGTTTAATCATTTCCTCAACAGCTCTATAGTCTTTTGGTTTTTCGTTTCTGATTATCATTGCTCTTTTCCTTTCTGTTCAAGCTAAACCGGTTCATATCAATTCGCTTTGAAATCAAACCATTTTTAATAGCCCATTTAGAACTTGTTGTATATTATACTATTAGAATACTCAAAAATATATTCTTTCCTAAATGGTCTGCATCAAAAAAGCACCAGCCAACTTAACGACTGATGCTTCGCATCCTATTTACAAATATTTATTTCCCGATTAGTCTTTCACATTTCTTTATTTCGGATTGTACAAATATAAAGCCGATAATTGCTGCTATCACATCTGATATAACTGCCGCCCAAAGCATTGTAACTATGCTCTTTGATAATGTCGCAATAATAATAGATGCCGGTACAAATATAATAACGTCTCGAAGCAAAGCAAGAACTGTTGACTTAACGCTGTTCCCCATAGACTGCAAAATAATAGATGCTGACTTTATGTAGCAGGTAAGTATGATTCCGCCAAGGAATATACGAATACAAAGTCTTGCATACTCCATATATTCAGGTGTGTTGTGACTTCCGAACATGAAAATAATTGCATCCGGTACAATCTCAAATATAAGAAATGCGACCGTTCCAACAATAAGAACAAGCTTTGTTGTAAGAAGGATTGTTTCCTTCACGCGCTTTATGTTGCCGGCGCCCATATTGAAACCTATGATTGGCTGTCCTCCAAGGCTTATTCCAATTACAATAGATACAACTATACCGAACACTTTCATTACAATGCCAACTACTGCAAGCGGTATTACAGCCCCGAAAGCTTCACCAGTGCTTGCAAATGTATCATATCCGTACTTAGTCAGAAGATTGTTATTTACAGCAATAATAATTACGATAGAAAGTTGTACAATCAGCGACGCCATACCGACAGATACAATGCTTGCTGATGTTGTTCCATCCAGTTTGATCCCCTCTTTTCCGATTGTAAAGTTCTTAGATTTTGAAAGATAAACAACGCTCATAGCAAAGGTAAGAATCTGTCCCATAATTGTTGCTATGGCAGCCCCTTTTACTCCCATGTTAAAACCAAAAATCAACACTGGATCAAAAATCAAGTTAGTAATTGCACCAGCAAGTGTACATGCCATCGCAAACTTAGGAGATCCATCTGCTCTAATGGAACCATTTAATCCCTGACCAATCATATAGAACGGAATACCTGCACAGATGATTTTAAAATAATCCGTTGCGTATCCATAGCACTCTGCTTCATCAGGATTGCCGCCAAATAATCCCAAAATCTGAGTCCTACAGATAAACCCAATTACGCATAGAATTAAAGACAGACAAATTAAAATCATCAGGCCGTTTCCGACATTTCTATTTGCCTGCTTTTTATCTCCCTTCCCAAGAGCAATACTAAATCCAGCCGCGGCACCGTCGCCAACAAGTAATGCTAACCCAAGTGCAAGCACTGTAAATGGGTATACAATGTTTGTCGCAGCATTTCCGTATGCTCCGACTTCACTCCACCCGATAAATATCTGGTCAACAATATTATACAGTGCGGCTACTACCATGCTTATAACACATGGAATAGAGAATCTTTTTATTAGACTCCCGATGTTTTCAGTTCCTAAATTCAATTCTTTCATAATATGAACACTCCTTTTCAAAACATGAAAATAAGCAACAAAAAAGCGCAGGTCCATAATTGGACTTACGCTTGTCTGCCGCTCATTACAGAATGTATTCTACCATAAATAAATTCTCTTCGTAAGCATTTTTTAATGGTATGACATTATAATTTCTAACACCTTATCTTTACTGATACCTAATGCAATCGCCAGTTCAGAATAAAGAGCTTTCTCCGCTAAACGCATATATTTTTCATCTGTCGCGGTAATTTTTTTACCTGATTCTATTCGCTTAATCTTCCGATTGTAAATACATTTAAGTAGCCGAACCCATTCTGTGCAATCATAACTTCTCATACAACTTTTGTACAATTCTTCAACTGATTTTTCATCTGTAATCTTGATGGCCTCAATCTCATCAATTTGCTTAATTAAGCGTTCTGCTTCATCCTTTGATATAACCGGTCTCATGTTATCCTGAGACGAATCCACCCTAACATAAATTTTACCACCTTGTCCAAGTGGTATAAGCGAATAGTACTCTACATCTTTGGGTACATCTTTCATATCAAGTGTTGTGATAGACTCTATCAAGCAAACACCATTAAGACCATAAACAATATATTCGCCTTCTTTATACATGGGTACCACCTCTTATGACAAATAATCACCTACAGGAGACGTATTATACTGTTTTTTAATCTCTATAATGATTGAACCATCATCGTTGACTTTTTCCGAAAGAATAACGTACTTTGTCCTGCTTTTGTCAAGTTGTTCCTTATACTTTTCATACTCTTTCTGAATCATCTTCTTGGCATACTCCGTTGTTTCCCCATCATGATTTGAGAATACCAATGTCTGCGTAATACATGCTGCTTTAATACGTTTCATAATTTACCTCTTTCTTTTAATTATTAGTACTATACAAGAAATAAAAAGGGCCCCTTCACTCAGTAAATTTGAATGAAAAGGCCTCTTGGCTTCATGTAAATTGTACTTGGATTTACATACTTATTATACAATTTTTAAATTTTTTTCGTAAGTAATTTTTTTTCGATAACATTAACAAAATTCGAATTTCTTCCGTCTATCATTATATCGTCACAAGAGCATTTAGTCATTTTAAAATCATAAAAGCAAATGGAATAACAAGCCATGCAACCCGATTAAATTGGGACTTTACGTGATAACAAGCATACCGTCTCCACATGCATTGAAACCTTACTTCGCATTAACATTCTCGCACATGATTTTGGATTTTTGCCCCCTCTTATTTTGAGATAATAATTTTACCGTCTCTATCCTTTGGGTATGCGCGAACATTTTTATAATTTACAAGTACTTTCCACTTACCATTACGCTTACCATTCTCACGGCTAATTAATCTTTTTTCCTGCATTTCAACAGTACGACGTTTTATTGTTCTTTCAGATTTTCCTGTCATTTCTGCTATCTGCTTTTGAGTAGCTGTAGGATTATTCTTCAAAACATTAATGATTGCTAATTCTTCTAGAGATAATTCTAAAGTGCCATTTTGGCACTTTGAAGTCTTTTCTGTGGCACTTTGGATGTCACTTTCATTTTCAAAGTCAATGTGCATATATCTATTTTTAAGTTCATGTCCAGTATTCATCAACAAATTTTCAAAAAACAATTCCAAGAACTCAGTAGTCGCGTGAATACCATTTTTTAAATCATTATAATTTGCACGAACTAAGGCATTTCTAAAATACCAGGAATTCTCAGCAAACGTTTCATTACTTACTGCAAACCCAAAAGTCTTCAGATATTTGATAATAAATACTGCTGTTGATCTGGTATTACCTTCGCAAAACGGATGAATCTGCCATATGCTAGAAGTAAACTTTGCAATATGTCTTACTGATTCTTCTATCGATAAACCTTCATAAGAGAATTTCTTTTCTTGAGAAAAATCATAATCCAGTGTTGCTCTGATGCTATCGTATGATGCATACATTACAGTATCACCCTTAAGTACCCATTCTTTTTTTGTAATATTGTAATCGCGTATTTTACCAGCATGCTTAAATACACCTTCAAATAATTTACGGTGAATATTCTGCCATTCCACAGGTGAAAACTGAAATGTTTTCTCTCCAAGAAGCTTTGCAATTCTTACAGAAACAATATCTGCTTCCTTTGTATCAGCTTCTACCTCACTTCTATCCTGACGTTCTTCATAATAACTATGAATTCGTTTGTCAGCTTCAGATATAGTAATCTTTCCTTCAATATGCTCCTTCGCAGTCTCAATCAAATATTTAGAAGGCTTCAGTCCATCAACATCCTGTAGACCAATTGCTGTTTTCCACGCAATGCTCTTGTCTACCTTGTCTGGTTCACCTTGACGCATATATTCATTTAATTCCAATTCCCAGTTCTTATCAGTCAAAGAATTCACCTCAAATCTTTATTCATTAACACTAATATCTATTTTTTCTTGAGCCAAGCAATAGAAACATAATGCTTTATAACAAATGAATTCGAATATTCACTAAGCATCTTAACATGTTCATCATTCCACAACGCCAATTCTTCTGGCGACATAGATGCACTAGTTCCTCTGCAAGCACGCATTCGTCCATGCCAACTTTCCCTTGTGAATGGAACGTCTACTCGAAACTCTTCCTGCCTTTCAATATTGAAATAATCAAGATATTCGTCAGGAACCCATACCGGATGAACTGTATCACCACATCCGGTCCACTTTGGATTATATTTTAAAATTAACTCTTCACTTTTTCCCGCAATTTCATCCTCAAATGGAAGCCAACCCATATATAAAATCAAGAAACTTCCATCTTCCTTTAACATCCTTGCAAACTTAGATGCCGTAATACTGTGGTCTAAATACCAGATACATTGACAGGCCGTAATTACATCTAACGATTCATCCTTAACATCAATATCTTTTGCATCACAAGCATAAAAATCGATATTCATTTCGTTTTCTTCTGCTAACCCTTTTGCTTCAATAATTTGATTTTCGGAAATATCTGTACCTGTCCATATTGCACCGTATCTATACATATTTCTCGGAAGAACTCCTGTACCGGTTCCGACATCAAGACACCTTTGTCCATCCTTGCACAACCCTAATCCTAATATATACTGATAAAATTCCGGTGGATAAATATCTCTATAAAGAGCATAATCTCTTGAAGTTTTCCCCCAGTTAAATTCTTTTCCAGCATCTATATCATTTATGCTGATATTTTTGTCTATTATATCCATAAAATTTCACTCCACTAAGAATATTTATATATTATTCGCGCACGTCTTGGTCCTTAAATCCATCTGAACGTCCGCGAATTGTTTCTTACCCCCCCCTTGGACATAAACTTACAATATTTACATTTATAATTTATAATTTATAAAGTATATAATTTATAATTTATAAAAACACAGATACATATTCTTCTAAAAAACCCTCAAACCCGCTTAAACTGGGTATTTCTTAGAGACGAGACAAACAGTTTCGCAATGCGTCGAGTGTGGGAACTGGTCTACAGGGCACACTTTTTTTAGTTCGTACTCGCTTTCGCACAATAGTTTTAGGTCGCGGGCAAGTGTTGCCGGATCGCAACTTACGTATACAACACGCTCAGGCTTTACTGAGAGAATTGTATCAAGGAGTTTTTTATCGCACCCTTTCCTTGGCGGATCGACTACAATTACATCCGGAATGTTACCGTTTTTAAGTAATACAGGCGCTAAGTCTTCTGCTGCCCCGCTGTAAAACTCTGCGTTTGTAACACCATTAATCATGGCGTTTTCTTTTGCATTTTCTATAGCCTGCTCGACTATTTCAACACCTGTGACTCTCTTTGCCTTCTTTGAGAGAAATAGAGAAATTGTCCCTATTCCGCAATAC
The DNA here is from genome assembly GCA_022778745.1 of Clostridiales bacterium. Lineage (GTDB taxonomy): Bacteria > Bacillota > Clostridia > Lachnospirales > Lachnospiraceae > Fimimorpha. The sequence goes on along the minus strand of JALFSR010000026.1, from coordinate 1,462 downwards.
AAATCCCAGACATTTTTTCCACTTAAAATGTTATCCTGAATCGCTGTATTATCGCCCTCATAGCCTAAGCCATTTAAATCAACATTACTCATGGCATATTCCATAGCCTTTTCATAAAGCTTTCTTGTCTGAGCCGGATTAACCTGGAAGAAAGACATCGGTCCTATCTTAAATTTAATATCGCCGATGTAATCGGTGATTGTATCTTCTCCAAAAAGAGTTTCGCATCTGTCACCTAATATAACGTTAGTATTTTTCTTATTAATATTAATGCAAATTGACTTGATTCCCGGCACATTCTCAAGCAGTTCAACTAATACATCAGCGCGATTAAGTGAGTCTTCATTTATTACAAGACACACCATTATTTCTCCTGTGCTAAAGCCCTTTCTTATCAGAACATGCCTTACTGTCCCCTTTCCGCTTGCCTCATCATATGGCATAACACCACATTTCTTCATGTATGAGATTACTGCATCAAGAATCTGTTTATTCTCACTGACGCCTAGGAAACAGTCTTTTGTTTCAACGATGCTGTGCGTTCTCTTTGCATAAAATCCGGCTATTATTTCACCATCCTTAGACAGCCCAATCGGATATTGTGCCTTGTTTCTGTAGCGGTATGGATTCTCCATCCCGATTATGTTTTCTGTAATGCTGTCAATATAATCTTTGTCAAAATCGCCAATCCTTACTAAGTCGCTCTTCACCTTGTTTTCTTTAAACGAAAGCTGCGCTTCATACGACATTGCCATTATTTGGCAACCTCCACATTGTCTGTGGCTTTCACACGGTGGGTTTACCCTGTCTTTAGAAGGCTTAATTATTTCAACAACCCGTGCAAATGAATAGTTTTTCTTAACCTTCGTAAGTCCTGCCCTTACCGTATCTCCGATTATTGCGTCCTTAACAAAAAGGGTATAGCCATCAACTTTGCCTATACCCTCTCCGGTTTCACTCATATCTGTGATTTCTACTTCTAAAATCTGATTCTTAGAATAATTCATACTTAATCCTGGTTTTTTGTAGTCTTTCTAATATTTGATTCTATAAATCTTGAATATCTCCACTCATTTTCTGATGGCTTTAAAATGTCTTCCTTAAATGTTTCAATCTTTGCATCTGTATTGTCTGCAAAGCTTAATGCAACAGCTTCAATAAGTGCAGGCTTCTTTGGCGAACCAAATTCAAGCTCCCCATGATGAGCCAAAATACAATGCTTGAGTTCTGATGCCTGCTTTTTAGGAAATCCCGGAATATCTTCAATTCTTTCGGAAACCATTTCATATCCCATAACTATATGCCCTAAAAGCTGGCCATCGTCAGTATAATCATTCATCGGAAATTCGGAAAATTCCTTAACCTTGGCAATATCATGAAGTATCGCTGCACTGATAAGCAAATCTCTGTTTAAAATATCATATGCCGATGCAAGATAATTACACAACTTTGCAACTGACAA
>JALFSR010000105.1 GCA_022778745.1 Clostridiales bacterium | reverse complement strand
GAATTGAATTTAATTCTTTAGAAGCTCAAAAAAGATACTTGAATGATTTAGATGAAACCATTGTTTCGAACGATATAATCAATCGCTATAAAATTCGAAAATCCGAAAATTTTAAAAAGGTTGTTAATTTCATTTTAATATGTGAGTACCCATCTGATAACCCCTAGGAAATTTCAAGTCCTCTAGCCATGGCATATTGGTCCACAGAATCACGAATCATTTTTCGGGTGGCTACTCCAGACTGTGTAATATAATTCTTGATTTTATTCATGATGGATCTGCACTTTCTGTGATTAAATCTCCACTCGTATTCGCAATAATACAGAGGCAACATTCTTTTTGATACTCCATGGTATACATGTAATAAATACTGATTCAAATTAGATATAATCTTATTCAAAAAATACAAACGATGATCTTCTTTGTCATAATCGATGACCTCATTTATCACTTGTAGTCTGGTTTTAAGGATGTTATAAGTTGACTTTCCGTCCGTATTCAATTTTCTTTCATTAGACATTTTTACATATTGATCAAAAAATGCTTGAATTATATTTCCTGAATCAGAAGATACTTCATGTAGTTTGATATAAAGTGGATATTTATTTTCTTGTTCTGTTGATAATACAACTAAAAATGGTTGCTTATCTGTACCTAATCCTCTTTTTCCATTATGAGATGGCGCACCAGTGTAAGCCACATCTGATTCATAAAAACTCGAATCCAGAGACTTCTTTGAATTCGAGTTCTTCATTAATATTCTTGCTTTTGTTTGTAGAAGACATGCTGTTTTGTAGTTAACTTTCAATTCTTCTGAAAGTTCTAGGCTAGATATACCCTTTTTGGATGTGAAAATTAAAAACAATCCATATAAAAGCACATTCAAAGGCAACTTGTTATCCTGAAAGATTGTATTTGTAAATAGTCTTTCATCGTGTTTGCAATGAGCACAACGATAGCAATTCTTTGATTTCATGAAGTAATAGTGAGTACATCCGCATTTTTCACAGTAATATCCAGTTGGCCATTTCATGTCAAAGAAAAATTTACGACAAGCATCTAAGTTTGTATAATACTTAACAATAAAATCAGAGGTAGAAAGATATTCACCACGACCAGCAACTGAAAATCTTTTATTATTTCTTCTGTAATTCATAAATAGCACCATCCTTTGATAATGCTATACTATTACTTATATTGACATTAATTATGTCTACTTATTGAATGGGTCATCAGATGGGTACTCACAATTATTTTTGGAATATCTTCATGTCATAAAACAGAAGAAACAAAAGTTCAATCAAAACCCATTCATACTACAACTGATTTTTTAAGGAACGCATTAAAACCTGTTGGTCAAACACTCTATATTTATGGTGGAGGCTGGAACGAAGCACAAACAGGTTCCGGAACTGAAGCGTTAACTTTGGGCTTATCTAAGAAATGGAAATCCTTCTATGATACACAAGATAGTTCATACAATTATGAAAACTATATGTATGAAATCCATAAAGGTCTTGATTGTTCAGGCTATGTCGGTTGGACTATCTACAATACTCTAGAAACCAAATCCAATCATGGCAATGGCTATGTATTAAAGGCTGAAGAAATGACAAAAACATATGCGAATATGAAGTTAGGAAGCTACAAAGATTCAATTCAAAACGCAAAACCAGGTGATATTGTCTCTATGGCGAATGCTCATGTTTATATTGTACTTGCCGTATGTGAAGATGGCAGTTTATTGATTGCTCACTCTAGTCCTCCAGGTGTTAAAATTTCAGGTACATATGACCAAAATGGAAATTCAAATTCACAAGCTGTCGGATATGCACAAAAAATCATGGAAACGTATTATCCAGACTGGTACAGTCGTTATCCAAATTGCACTGTCGATTCTAGTTTTACTGAACCAAGTAATGTATCTTTATTTCACTGGAATTCAAAAGCATTAAAAGATACAGATCAATTGCACTCTATGAGTATTGATCAAATCATTCAAACTTTATTTAAATAGGAGGTCAACATGGAAAAAGATTTGAAATTATTTAGAAAGAAACTAGGTAGCTGGCAAGAAGCCTATATGGATAAGCTTGTTGAGGAATACAAATCCATTTTAAATTCAGATGCATTATCTTCCGATAAATACTG
>JALFSR010000092.1 GCA_022778745.1 Clostridiales bacterium | reverse complement strand
AGCAAATCGGGGCAGGACAGTGCATTTTAGGAGGATTTACATTTTGATAAAAGTACTATTTGTTTGCCACGGCAACATTTGTCGTTCTCCGATGGCAGAATTTGTAATGAAGGATATGGTACAGAAGCGGGGGTTAAGTGACTCATTTTTTATTGCTTCTGCTGCGACGAGTACGGAGGAGATTGGTAATCCCGTTCATTATGGTACGAGAAATAAACTGAAGCAGTATGGGATTTCTGTAGCGGGAAAGTGTGCGGTTCAGGCAAAAAAGGGGGATTATCAAAAGTATGATTATATTTTAGGTATGGACAGTTGGAATATGTGTAATATGAGGAGAATTTTTGGAAATGATCCGAGGAAGAAACTGCATCGGCTGCTGGATTTTTCAAAGAATCCGAGGGATATTGCAGATCCGTGGTATACGGGGGATTTTGACACTACATACAATGATATTTATGAGGGATGTGAAGCACTTCTGGAACACATCTTATAACCTTGAGACCTTGGCATTATCTTATCAAAGTAAGATGAAAATTGTGTAATTTATACACTAAATATAAGAAAAATTGGAAAAGACTTGATTTTATAAAAGAATAGGTTTAAAATATTGGAAGCTATGATACAATAGAGAAGAATATATCCATGTGGAAGAGGAGAATAGTTATGGAGCTTATCACAATTAGAGAATTATTTAAGAACACAGAACAATATTTGGATAAAGAAATCCAAGTAGGAGGATGGATTCGCAGCATTCGTGATTCCAAGACATTTGGATTTATTGTTTTGAATGATGGTACGTATTTCCAGCCATTGCAGGTTGTATATCATGATTCAATGGATAATTTTGCTGAGATTTCAAAAAGCAATGTTGGGGCAGCTTTAATTGTAACTGGAACATTAGTTGCTACTCCTCAGGCAAAGCAGCCATTTGAGATTCAGGCAAAGGAAGTTGTTGTGGAAGGGGCATCTGCTTCGGATTACCCATTACAGAAAAAGCGTCATAGTTTTGAATATTTGAGAACAGTTTCTCATTTAAGAGCAAGAACAAACACATTCCAGGCAGTATTTCGTGTACGTTCATTAATTGCTTATGCGATTCATAAGTTTTTCCAGGAAAGAGATTTCGTTTATGTGCATACTCCATTGATCACAGGCAGTGACTGCGAGGGTGCTGGAGAGATGTTCCAAGTTACAACTATGGATTTGAACAATATTCCAAAGAAAGCAGATGGAAGTATTGATTTTTCAAAAGATTTCTTTGGAAAGCCTACGAACTTGACAGTAAGCGGACAGCTCAATGGTGAGACCTATGCGATGGCGTTCCGTAATATTTACACATTCGGACCGACATTCCGTGCAGAAAATTCCAACACAACTCGTCATGCAGCAGAATTTTGGATGATTGAGCCAGAAATTGCATTTGCAGACTTGGAAGACGACATGGATTTAGCAGAGAGCATGTTAAAATACATTATTCAATATGTAATGGAACATGCACAGGAAGAGATGAAGTTCTTTAATCAATTTGTGGACAAGGGTCTCATTGATCGCTTAAACGGTGTATTAAATTCTGAATTTGGTCGTGTTACTTATACAGAGGCGATTAAAATTTTAGAGAAGAACAACGATAAATTTGATTACAAAGTATCATGGGGATGTGATTTACAGACAGAGCATGAACGCTATTTGACAGAACAAGTATTCAAGCGTCCTGTATTTGTAACCGATTATCCAAAGGAAATCAAAGCATTTTATATGAAGTTAAATGAAGACGGAAAGACAGTTGCAGCGATGGATTGTCTTGTGCCAGGCATTGGTGAAATCATTGGCGGAAGTCAAAGAGAAGACGATTATGAGAAGCTGTTGACACGTATGGAAGAACTTGGATTAAAGAAGGAAGATTATGACTTCTACTTGGATCTTCGTAAATATGGTTCTGCACGTCATGCTGGATTTGGACTTGGATTTGAACGTTGTGTTATGTATTTAACAGGTATGGGCAATATTCGTGATGTCATTCCATTCCCTAGAACAGTAAATAACTGCGAATTATAAAAATAAAACGGTACTAAGGCTAAAAGGTAATATAAGACAGATAATTGGAAGGCAAGAGAGCAAGCAGCGAAGCGGATTGCGGATATCCGTTTGATACTCATTAAAAGGTCATTCACTTCTATTTGACAAAGCGGGTATATTCGATGTGAGAATGGGAGGAGATGTCAAAATGACAGCATTCCAATTATTTGTCTTCTTTAATTTCCCCAAAGACAGGCGGAATTATTATATATTATTTTTGTAAATATAGTGAATTGTAACATTTATTAGATAGAATTTAGCTGATTTGTATAAAAAATAGGGTGAAATAAAGTATATTTTATTTATATTTTGCAATTGACTATAAATATAGTGAAAGGAGGAAAGGCGTGAATTTTATTCATATTTCGGATATTCACCTCGGTATAGTTCCAGATGCTGGAAAGCCGTGGAGTGAGAAACGTGCAAAAGAATTATGGGAGACGTTCAAAAATATAATACAAATTTGCAATGAAAAATTAGTTGATTTGCTGCTCATATCGGGAAATCTATTTCATCATCGCCCTTTAAAGCGTGAGGTAAAGGAAGTCAATTATTTGTTTTCGACACTAAAGCATACAAAAGTCGTGCTGATTGCAGGAAGCTATGATTATATCAGCAAGGGCGGTTTATATGAAGAAGCGGACTGGGCAAAACAAGTAACAATTTTGAATAAAGATACGATGCAGTCGGTATATTTTTCGGAATTGGATACGCAAGTAAGCGGTTTTAGTTATCATTCCTATGAGATTCGAGAGCGTTTGTATGATACAGTATCAAGAGGAGATAAGGGAACGATTCAAATTCTTTTAGCGCATGGGGGCGATGAAACACATATTCCATTTGACCGAAAGCAATTAGCAAAAGCAGGATTTGATTATGTGGCACTTGGGTATATTCACAAACCAGAATTATGGCTGGAGGAACGAATGGCATATGCAGGATCATTGGAGCCTGTCGATAAAAATGATATGGGGAAGCATGGCTATATCATCGGAGAAATTGAAGTTGATACAGAAAAAAATAGTACGATCACACAGTTTAAACTCGTGCCAATTGCGACGAGAGAATATGTTTCTCTGCATTTTCGGGTAACCCCTGACACAACAAATGTAGGAATTTTGGAAGATGTCTCTGCTATGATCATGAAAAACGGAGAAGATAATATTTATAAAATCACATTAGAGGGAAAGTATGACCCAATGACGCCACTTAATGTAGATTTGTTGTATCAAATTGGTAATGTTGTACAGGTGATTGATGAATCTATACCAGATTATAATGTTGATATTTTAATGTATGAACATGCAGATGATGTAATCGGTATGTACATTCGGGAATTTTTGAAAGAACCAATGGATGAAAAGAAACAAAAAGCGTTGTTTTATGGAATTAATGCATTATTAAAGCAGGAGGATTAATTGTGGAGATATTGGATTTAGAGTTGACGCATTTTGGGAAATTCCATCATAAAAAAATGACGTTTCATCCAGGAATTAATGTAATTTATGGTGAAAATGAGGCGGGTAAATCAACCATTCATGCATTTATCCGTGGAATGCTATTTGGAATTGAACGCCAAGGAGCCCGCACGACTCGGTCGGACCGTTATAATAAATATGAGCCGTGGGATAGTCATGGAGAGTATTGTGGAACGATGAGAATTCGGGTGAATGGTATTGTTTATCGTTTGGAGAGAAGTTTTTTGAAGACGGATCGTAGTTTTCGTTTGATTAACGAAACAGCAGGCACGATGCTAGAGCCCGCACAAGTACGTCTAGAAGATCTGCTTGGTGGTGCAACAGAGACAAGTTTTGTCAGCACTGTTTGTATTGACCAGTTAAAATGCGCGACGGATGTAGGTTTGATTAATGAGCTGCAGCGGTTTGTATGTAATACGAGTATGACAAGAAGTGCGGAAATTGATTTGACAAATGCTACAGCAAATTTAAAAACACAAAAGAGGAGACTGGAAAATCGTATTTCTGGAACTGTTTCAAAGCAGTTGGCAGACAATAAAAAACGTCTGGATGAGAGGGAAAATGAGTTAGAGAAGCTTCAGTTAGAGGAAGAGGAACGCAGAGAAGAAAGTTTAAAATTGCGAGAGAACATTAATAATCAGAGAACGGAATTGATTGAGATAAAAAAGGCATATGAAAAAAAGCGGGAAGAGTATCGTCAGCGTTATGAAGAGGCGAGAGATGAATATCATGAGTATTATGTAAATACGTATGACTTGAGTAAAAAAAATGTGACGACGACTACGTTGTTTGCACTGACGTTATTTTTTGCATGTACCGCTGGGTATCTTTGGTGGATGAGTTCATTTCGGGGATTTGTTCAGATGGTTATTATGCTCTGCCTGATAGTCTCGGCATTAGGCTGTTGTATTGCGGCGTGTTTATATCGAAAATATTTTGCTATGCGGCGTGAAAAAATTGAGAAAAAACTAGAAGAAAAGCAAATGAAGCGCAAAAAAATGGAGGACTATGAAAAGGACTATTTGCGGTATGCGACAGAATTTGAGGAACATACATCAGATTCTTATGAAGAATGTTTGGATCGGTTAAAAGCGGTGCAGGATGTTTTGAATCGGATTAGTTGGGATAAAGAGCAGAAGCAGGAGGCACGTATTGATTTACTGAACGAGAGGGAATATTTGCTGCAGCGGGAAAGAGAAGATTCCAAAATTCAAAATGATATTGACGCTGTTACATTAGCAATTGATACGATACAAAAGCTTGCAAATAAAGTTCAAACGACATTTGGAGTTGATTTGAATGAAGATGCCTCAAAATTGCTGGAGCAGATTACAGATGGAAAATATCATAGCATTATTATTCGAGACGATAAGAGTGTATTTTTGAATGCCTCAAAGCGTTATGTTCCACTCAGCGGTGTGAGTCGTGGTACAATGGAACAAATTTATCTTTGTATTCGTCTTGCAGCGGCAAAGCTTCTATGGAAAGAAAATCCATTGCCGCTTTTGCTTGATGATGTCTTTGCATTTTATGATGATGAGCGTTTGAAACAGACATTAGCACTTTTGGATACACTGCCAAATCAAGTAATTTTATTTACTTGTCATAAAAGAGAGGAAGAATTTGCGAAAATCCAAAGAAATACTTGATTTTATGAAGCTTTTCCTGTAGAATTAGGACGATAATAAAGAAATTAGGATGAGACAGCAGCAGATTATAATAATCTGTTTGGCTGACGGAATATTTATAAAAAGAAAGGCTGTTCAATATGATTAGTGCAAATGGAATTACCTTGCGTCTTGGCAAGAAAGCGTTGTTTGAAGATGTAAATATTAAATTTACAGAAGGTAACTGTTATGGAATTATTGGTGCTAACGGTGCTGGAAAATCTACATTTTTAAAGATTTTATCTGGTAAGCTCGAACCAACAAATGGTTCAATTGTGATCACACCAGGACAACGTTTGTCTGTATTGGAACAGGATCACTTCAAGTACGACGATCAAGTTGTGTTAGACGCTGTAATGATGGGAAATGCCCGTCTGTTTGAGATTATGAAAGAAAAAGATGCCATTTATGCAAAAGAAGATTTCACAGAAGAAGATGGAATTCGTGCAAGTGAGCTTGAAGGCGAATTTGCGATGATGAATGGCTGGGAGGCAGAATCTGATGCAGCCTCTTTATTAAATGGTTTAGGAATTGACACCGATCTTCATTATAAGATGATGGGAGATCTGGAAGGTAATGATAAGGTAAAAGTATTGCTTGCACGTGCATTGTTTGGTAATCCAGATATTTTGCTGATGGACGAGCCGACAAACCATTTGGATTTGGCTGCAATTAACTGGTTAGAAGAATTTTTAATTAATTTTGAAAATACAGTAATTGTAGTATCACATGACCGTTATTTCTTAAATAAGGTATGTACACATATTGCAGATATTGATTATGCAAAGATTCAGTTATATTCTGGAAATTATGATTTCTGGTATGAATCTAGTCAGCTTATGGTAAAGCAGATGAAAGAAGCAAACCGTAAGAAAGAAGAAAAGATTAAAGAATTACAGGAATTTATCCAGCGTTTCTCCGCAAATGCTTCCAAATCAAAGCAGGCGACATCCCGTAAGCGTGCATTGGAGAAAATTCAATTGGATGATATTCGTCCATCTTCAAGAAAATATCCATATATTGACTTCCGTCCAGACCGTACAATCGGTAATGAAGTGTTGACAGTAGAAGGAATTACAAAGACAATTGATGGAGTGAAGGTGCTTGACAACGTATCATTTGTTTTAAATCATAACGATAAAGTTGCGTTTGTTGGTTCTAATGAGCTTGCAAAGACAACATTATTTAAGATTTTAATGGGTGAGATGGAGCCAGATTCTGGTACTTACAAATGGGGGGTAACGACTTCTCAGGCATATTTCCCATTGGATTATACAGATGAATTTGATAATGATTTAGTCATTTATGACTGGTTACAGCAGTATTCCCCAGTAAAAGATATTACTTATGTAAGAGGTTTCCTTGGAAGAATGTTATTTGCTGGAGAAGATGGTGCAAAGCAGGTAAAAGTATTATCTGGAGGAGAGAAAGTAAGATGTCTCTTGTCAAAGATGATGATTTCTGGTGCAAATGTATTGCTCTTTGATGAGCCAACAAACCATTTGGATATGGAATCAATTACTGCATTGAACAATGGTATGATCAAGTTCCCAGGCGTTATTTTATTTACTTCTCGTGACCATCAAATTGTTCAGACAACAGCTAATCGTATTATTGAGCTGCTGCCAGGAGGATATATTGATAAGATTACAACGTATGACGAGTATCTTGCAAGCGATGAGATGGCAATGAAGCGTCAAGTATATTCTGTAAATCAGTCAGAAGAGGATAATTAAACATATGACAGCACTGTTATTAAAAATAATTGCAGTGGTATCGATGATTGTGGATCATGCAGGTGCGATATTTTTTCCACGCTGTATGATCCATATTTTTGGATACACAATATATCCACTTCGTGTATTTGGACGGCTTGCTTTTCCAATCTATTGTTTTTTATTGATAGAAGGAATTCGTCATACATCGAATTGGAAAAAATATGCCATTCGTCTTGCAATACTTGCATTCATTTCAGAAGTCCCGTTTGATTTGGCATTGTTTGGAGGAATCACCTGGAAGTATCAAAATGTATTTTTTACATTACTTTTGGGACTTCTTGCAGTACAGTGTGATTTGGAACTTCAAAAAAGAAACCATTATGGTGAAGGAATCATTGTGTTTTTAATAGCTGCTTTTATCGCCTGGAAGATGCATACAGATTATGGAGCATTTGGAATTGTTTTTATTATGGTATTTTATTATCTTAGAAACAATCTTTCGCTGATTACACTTGGAATAGGAGCAATTGGTTTATATATGGGGATGTCGGAACCATTTTGTGTGGCGGCAATCATTCCAATTGCATGTTATAATGGAAAACAGGGATATAAAAGTAAAGCATTGCAGCTGACGTGGTATTTTATTTATCCAATTCATCTGATTCTTTTTGCAATAATAAAAAGGTTTATAATATGAGCAGGATAGGGAATTTTATTTTCTTTATTCTGCTCATATTGTATTTATGTGAAGATATAAGAATGGAAAATCATGCTAGCTACAATCGCTAAGGCAATCAAAACTGCACAAAATATGATTACTTTTGTTTTTAAATTTTGATTATCGAAATGCCGCGTAAAACTCCATTCGACGGAGTCGATTGGGGATATAAGCGGCGGCCGGAGTTAACTCCGGCTCTTTTTCTTTGAATATTTTCCTGTTTTTTCGTATTTCCTTTTGTGATCGTCTGTTCTCTGGCTG
>JALFSR010000062.1 GCA_022778745.1 Clostridiales bacterium | reverse complement strand
AAGCAGCCCTGGATACAGTGAAGCAATAGCAAAGAAGCTTGGCGAAAAGGTGGATGTAAGTGCTCTTGAAAATGAGAAGGAACAATACAGAGCACAACTTCGTCAGGCAATTGGTGCAAAGAATAAGCTTACTGCAATGCTCGATAAGCTGGATGTAGAAGATAAGCATTATGACAGAAAGTATCAGGATATGCAGGACAGATTGGATAATCTGTATGATAAGATTTCAGAGATTGAGGATGCAATTGCCGATATCGAAGAAAAGATTGCAGGTGTCTATGGTGAACAGGTTACTGCAGAATATTTGTACCAGGTATTAAAGAACTTTGATAAAATTTATTATGAAATGACGGATCTCGAAAAGAAGGAGTTCATGCGGAATTTCATTGACGCAATTGAAATCCTTCCGGAGAGAACGGAAAGCGGACGCATCTTAAAGCATATTGATTTAAGATTTCCGATATATTATGAAGGTAGTGAGGGTAATCAAATTCGGTTGCTCAATGAACTGAACGTCGAGACATGCTGTCTCCTACGAAAGCGAGACGCAGTCGAAGCTTGAGTAGATGAGACGCAGTCCGCAAGGGACGCCCAAGAACCCGAGCCGGAGGCGAAGGGTGATTGGTCGCGGCCTACTGCGACATGCGCCCTTCTGACGGCGACATGCTGTCTAAAGTACAGAATTAAATCGGAATTTGCAGGACGGAGAAACTTATGGAAGAATTGATACAAAGATGTTCATGGGCAACTACCGACTTATATAAAGAGTATCATGATCATGAATGGGGGAAGCCCGTTCATGATGAGAATAAACTATTTGAGATGTTAATACTTGAAGGTATGCAGGCAGGACTATCGTGGCTGACAATACTAAACAAAAGAGAGGCATTTAGAATTGCTTTTGATAACTTTGACTGCAAAAAAGTAGCGCTGTATGATGATGCAAAAATAGAAGAGCTAATGCAAAATAGCAGCATTGTTCGTAATCGGTTAAAAATCAAATCAGCAATAACAAATGCTCAACAGTTTATAAAAATCCAAGAATCGTATGGCAGTTTTGATTCGTTTATATGGTCTTATGTTGGTGGTAAGCCAATTCTCAATCAGTTCCAAACTGAAACCGATATACCCGCAAGGACTGCACTCTCAGACCAAATTAGTAAAGACTTAAAAAAGCTTGGCTTTAAGTTTGTTGGTAGTACAATTATATATGCCTATATGCAGGCAATAGGGATTGTCAATGACCATGTAAAAGGTTGCCATTTGTATGCCAACAAATAGCATTTCACTTTCGATTGATAGAACAGCAGCTCAACAGGCTTGTTAAAGACATTTTGCATCACAAATTCCAATTTGTTGAATTAGAAAATGAAATAAAGTTCCAGTAATCATAGAGTGTGTGGATTCAATTCCATATGCTCTTTTTCTTTGGTGAATTGAAAAAGTAAGTTCCAGTTCAGCCAAAAAACTTTCCGCTTTGCAAAAGTAAATTCTGGTAGGGGGCTAAAATTAGAGTAAAAAGCGAAAATACCGTACAAATATGGCGAATACGGAAGGATAGTTTGTAAATGGCGCACGCAAAGCAAGCGGGAGAAAATCGTATATCTAATTTGCAAGATTAACTTCCGCATAGAAATTATACTAAACTGATCTATCAAAAGGAATACCTTGAGCTGTGGTTTTATGGATAACCGGCGCAGGGCCGTGGATAAGCGTGTGGACAGACATAGCTGATCACACGCTTATCCACAGCCCTGACAGGAAGCCGGTTACCCACAAGCTCCACAGCTACTACGACTACTATCCGCTTCCTTATAAAATGAAAGTAATTCAAAAATGAAAAAAAGCAGCGCAGCCGTTTTGCAAAAGTAACTTCTTGTCTGGATTTGCAAATTTAAAATCCAGTGACGCCAGAACAAAAGCAGAACTTACTTTTTCAATTCAGGTTTTTATAATTTTTGCAAATCAGCGTGAACATATTTTTTTGTTATACACGATTTTGTCGTGTAATTTTCTCCGTTCAAATCATCCTTTAAAAAAAGTTCACGCTTTTGGGGAGGGAATCCTTATTTTTGCGTGAATCGCCAGTGGAAATCTGTCGTTCCAAAATTAGAATCTTAC
>JALFSR010000101.1 GCA_022778745.1 Clostridiales bacterium | reverse complement strand
GAATTTCGAATGTTTCTAGGATTGCGAGAACATATCGTGCGGAGCAATCCGTAGGTATCATGGGGTCAAACTATCTTTTTACCCCAACATCATAATATTAAAAGCAGGATAAGATAAGAGTGTAAAATTTTTTATATAATTTAAGGAGGAATTATGGCTCAGATTGGATTTATTGGTATGGGAAATATGGGGTATGCAATGCTTCGAGGTTCTCTTAAAAATTTTGATAAAGCAGATATTATTTTCACAGATGTAAATGAACAACGGGTAAAAAAGATTTATGATGAGACAGGAGTACGTTTTGTAGAAAGCAATGCAGAATGTGCAAATGGATGTAAATATCTTGTTTTGGCAGTAAAGCCGCAGTACTATTCAGACGTTTTAAAAAATATTGAAAATATTGTTACAAGAGAGCATGTTATTATCTCAATTGCTCCAGGTATTACGATTGATAATTTAAAAGAACGTCTTGGATTTGATAAAAAGATTGTGAGAGCAATGCCAAATACTCCAGCATTAGTTGGAGAAGGTATGTCTGGAATTTGTTTTGATCAAAAAGCATTTACATTAGACGAACTCTCTGTAATTGAGAAGATTTTCAGTGGATTTGGAAAAGTACATGCAGTAGAAGAACGCTTGATGGATGCAGTTGTATGTGCAAGTGGAAGCTCTCCAGCATATGTATATATGTTTATTGAAGCATTGGCAGACAGTGCGGTAAAGTATGGAATTCCAAGAAATCTTGCATATCAGTTTGTGGCGCAGACAGTAATTGGTTCAGCAAAGATGGTATTGAAATCTGGCAAACATCCAGCAGAATTAAAAGATATGGTGTGCTCTCCAGCAGGAACGACAATCGCAGCAGTAGAAGCATTAGAAGAATATGGCTTCCGTAATGCGATTATGAAAGCAACGGATGCCTGCTATGATAAATGTGTGAATATGAAGAAAAAAACGGAGGAAAACTAACGTGGAACATATGAAACGAATTGGAAGAAATCTCGTTCATAAAGGAGCTATTTTAGATTTTTATGAGGATGAGATTTTAATGCCAACAGGAAAAGTCGCAAAGTGGGATTTTCTTTCTCATAAAGGTGCGGCAGCCGTATTAGCTGTAAAAAATGATGGAAAGATTTTAATGGTACGTCAATACCGTCCAGCTCAAGATAGAGAGACATTGGAGATTCCAGCAGGAGCAAGAGACTTTGCAGGAGAACCAACGATGGAATGTGCAGCAAGAGAATTGGAAGAGGAGACAGGCTATCATGCAGGAACAATTGAATTTTTAATGACATTGCGTACAGGTATTGCATATTGTAATGAAATTATTGATATTTATTTGGCTACGGATCTTACTGCCACACATCAGCATTTGGATGAAGAAGAGTTTTTAGAAATAAAGGAATATGATTTAGAAGAACTTTGCCAGATGATTTATGATGGAACACTGCAAGATGCAAAAACGGTAGCATCCATTCTTGCGTATAAAAATAAAATCGGCAGATAAATAGGTAAACCGAATCAAATAGCGAAGCAAATAGGGTATTCTGCAGAAGCATAAAAATGATTTTTGCTGCATATAAACTTATAATATAAGGCATAAAACTCATTTGCTTATAAAAGTAAGTCAGAATAGATTGCAGGAGGAATGCTTATGATTCGGAATAAAGAGATTGTATTAGTCAGTTTATTTTTTACTGGAGTTATTCTAGGTACGGCGGCGACATTTCTATTGCAGTCTATTGTTGGAGTTGATATGAAAATATATCATTCTAATATAAAACAACAGATTCGATTAATTACCGATTTTTGGGGATTATTTTTTTTTATTTTACAAGATCGTTTTTGGGAATTGGCAGCCTGTATTTTATTAAGTATGACAGTAATTGCTTATCCAGTTTTTTGTGTACTATGCGGTTATAGTGGTTTTTGTATGGCATGTATGATTGCCACAGCAACAATGGTATATGGAGTAAGGGGAATTGCTGCATTTTTAGCAGTAGTATTGCCACATTACTTTTTCTATGGGATAGGTGTTGTATTGCTTATGCTGCAGTCTTGCCAGCGTCAGCAGCTCCCATTGCGCTATGCGTTGCAGTCTTACTTGATTATTGGTGGAATATTTTTCATAGGAGTGTTGTCAGAAGCATGGTGCAATCCGTGGCTTTTGCAAAAAATCTTGTAATAAAAATAGTTTAAATTTATTTCGCCGAAATCTCATTGCTTTTAGGTGATTGGCAGTTGACGGGAATATTTGTTTTATTTGTATAGATTGACGAAATATGCGCGATATTTTGTTATTAAAAATTTTGAGGAATGAGATATGTTGAATGATATAAAAAATTTTCTTCTTTATTTAAAAGAGCAAAAGAAAGTTTCTCATAATACAGAATTGTCATATGAGAGAGATTTGCGATATTTTACAGCTTATTTGAATCAAGAAGGGATTATGGAATGGAGAAAAGTAACAGCAACAGCCGTACAGTCTTATATGATTTTCTTAGAGAAGGAAGGAAAATCTGCCGCAACGATATCAAGGATGTTTGCTGCGCTGAGGGCGTTTTTTTACTATGCGTTATGTGAACATATCGTAGAGGAAGATCCAACAAGATTGATACATCATCCAAAAGTAGAAAAGAAACAGACAGAAATTATGACAGAGGAAGAGATAGAACGGTTGTTGAGACAGCCAAGCAAACGGACACCAAAAGAATTAAGAGATCGTGCGATATTACAGTTATTATATGCTACAGACCTTAAAGTGACTGAGATTATTTCTCTGAAAATATCAGATTTGAACATGACGTTTCATTATATTACTAGCAGACAGCGAAAACGGTCAATTCCATTTGATTTGGGTGTAAAAGAAGCTTTGAATTGTTATTTAATAGAAGCACGACCGCAGTTAGTAAAAGAAGAAGGAGAACCTTATCTTTTTTTGAGTTGTTTAGGGAAACCAATGAGCAGACAGGGAGTTTGGAAATTATTAAAAGCATATGCAAGAGAAGCAGGAATTTCTAAAGAAATTACTTCTCGTACACTGCGCTATTCTTTTGAGGCATCGTTAAATGCAGCAAATTAGATTTCAAATGCCTGTTTTGCTGCAGAATGACCAGTCCCTTATTCTAAATACATAAATAATAATCCGTTTTATTTATAAACACCAATGAATTTTTTATCTAAAATTCATTGGTGTTTTCTTTGCGTAAAAATAGTTTGTGGAAAAGCAATAAACAGATTTTAAATACTTATTTTATGTGGATTTTGATTGTAATTCACCTAAAAAGTATGAATTTTTTATATAATAGCAAAAATAAATCAGAATTAAATAATTAAAATAATTATAAAGCAGGATAAAATAATTGATAAAAATAATAAATAAGATAATATTAAAAAAAATAAAAAAAATTCAAAAAAGTACTTGACATATAAATGAAAATAGTATATACTTTAATCAAGATAAAAAACAGAAGGTAAGGAGGAGAGTCCAATGAAATTATAACGATTTACCATATAAAATGACAGAAAGGAAGGTACGGTCCACCAAGAACGTAAAAATCGCTAATTTATTTTAGCATAGGTCATTCGGTAATAGAAAGAGATTGAAGGCGACCAGTGCGAGGCGGATTTGATTCATATCTGATGATAAGAGAGCGAACGATCTTTTTGTAAGGAGATAAGATTCATAAGTAGTTTCGTAGTAATATAGAGATATGAAAAGATAGTTTTCAGATAAAGTCGTAGAGAGATCTGGTATTGTTTTGGATATGAATATATCATTTCGTTAAGAAGTTCGATAATTGGATAGGATAAAAGAATTTTGTTTATAAGAGATGACATCAGATAAATGAGATCCCAGATGCCATAAAGCGGACAATCAATCATAGTATATGAGTATATTATCGAAGAAGAAAATAGAATAAAGAAAAGAGAGGTATTGTCCAATGGATGGAATAGTTTAAGAGCGAGTATCGAGAAAAGGATTCGGTACTCGCTTTTTTGTGTATGTCAAATAAATAGTTTGCTTGCATATTTCAAGGCTTGGTGGTATACTGTGGATAGTTTGTTATCAAAAACGCAAAAGCAAACTTAGAAAGAAGGAATTATGATGACAAAAATTGATATTATTTCTGGATTTTTAGGAGCTGGAAAGACAACATTAATTAAAAAGTTAATAGAAGAAGCATTCCAAGGTCAAAAGTTAGTATTAATTGAAAACGAATTTGGAGAAATTGGTATTGACGGCGGATTTTTAAAAGATGCAGGCATTCAGATTACAGAGATGAATTCTGGCTGTATTTGCTGTTCTCTTGTAGGTGATTTTACTACAGCGTTGGAGCAGGTAATAGAGACATATCATCCAGATCGTATTATTATTGAACCATCTGGTGTCGGTAAATTATCCGATGTTGTTGGAGCCGTACTTCGTGTTGGAGATAAAGAAGAAATTGAAATCAATAGCATGGTTACAGTAGCAGATGCTGCAAAGTGCAAAATGTATATGAAAAACTTTGGTGAGTTCTATAATGATCAGATTGAGACGGCAAGCACGATTATTTTAAGCAGAACACAAAATATGAAGCAGGAACGTTTAGAGACAGCTGTCAGATTAATTCAAGAAAAAAATATAAAAGGTGCTCAAATTATTACAACTCCATGGGACGAGCTGACTGGTACTCAGATTTTGCAGGTAATTGAAAAGAGTAATGATTTAGAAAAAGAATTATTAAAAGAATTAGAAGAACATCATCATGATCATGAAGAAGAGTGTGATTGCCATGAGCATCATCACCATCATGATTACGAAGAAGAGTGCGATTGTCATGAGTATCATCACCACCATGATCACGAAGAAGAGTGCGATTGTCATGAGCATCATCACCACCATGATCATGAAGAGGAATGCGATTGTCATGGGCATCATCACCACCATGATCATGAAGAGGAATGCGATTGTCATGAACATCATTATCACCATGATCATGAAGAGGAATGTGATTGCCATGAACATCATCACCACCATCATGCAGATGAAGTGTTTACAAGCTGGGGTAAGGAGACACCTGTGAAGTATACAAAGGAGGAACTGACAACGATTTTGAAAGTTCTGTCTGAAGAGAATGAATATGGTATGATTTTACGTGCAAAGGGAATGCTTCCAACAAATGAGGGAGAATGGATGTATTTTGATTTAGTTCCAGGCGAATATGAGATTCGTACAGGTTCTCCAGAATATACAGGACGTATTTGTGTCATTGGATCAAAATTAAAAGAAGAAAAATTGATGGATTTGTTCCATCTCGCATAAGGAGTGGATACGATGGAAGAATATGTAGTTCCAGTCTATCTTATCACAGGATTTTTAGAAAGTGGTAAGACATCATTTATTCAGTTTACACTTCAGCAAGATTATTTTGCAGATGGTGAAAAAACATTGCTGATTGCTTGTGAAGAGGGAGAAGAGGAATATGATCCATCTATGCTTGCAAAGTATAATACAGTATTGGAGACGATTGAGGAGCCAGAAGAACTGAGCATTGAATTTTTGAAAAAGTTTAATGAGAAATATCATCCAGAACGTGTTATGATCGAATACAATGGAATGTGGTCGATTGACAATATTCTCCAGATGCAGATGCCAGAATTTTGGGAAATTTATCAGATTATTACTGTGTTGGATGGAGAGCATTTCCAATTATATTTGAACAATATCAAATCACAGGCAATTGAATTGATTACAAAGACAGATATGATAATTTTCAACCGTTGTACAGAGGATAGTCCATTGGCATTGTATCAGCGAACGATAAAATCAGTCAATCGTCGTGCTGGTATTGTATTTGAAGGAGCTGACGGAGAAATTGAGCCGCCAGAAGAAGAACCACCATACGATTGTAATGCAGATGTCATTGAAATTGAAGATCAAGACTATGGATTTTGGTATATTGATGTGCAGGAACATCCAGAACGTTATATAGATAAAGTAGTGCGTTTTCGTGCAAAGGCAATGATTTCTAAGCGTTTTCCAGAAAATGTATTTGTTCCAGGCAGAAATGCAATGACGTGCTGTGAGGCAGATATTCGTTTTATTGGATTTCTTTGTCATTATCGTAATACAAAGCGAATTGCGCCAAAGCAGTGGATTTATGTAACAGCAAAAGTAAAATGGGAATATTCCGCGGCATATAAAGAGGAAGGTCCTGTATTGTATGCAAAGGGAGTGACATTGACAAGTGCTCCAGAAGATGAACTTGTATATTTTTAAATATATTAATAAAAAGATGCTCAATGTGGCAGAATAAAGATAGGAGAGTGAAGCATGCTGAATGTCAGTGGATTAAAAGAAGGTTTTGTACTGGATCATATTCAGGCAGGAAAATCAATGGCAATCTATAAATATTTAGGATTAGATAAGTTAGACTGTCAAGTAGCGATCATTAAAAATGCAAAAAGTAACAAGATGGGGCGTAAAGACATCATTAAAATTGAATGCGATATTAATGTGATTAATTTAGATGTTTTAGGCTATATTGATCATAATATTACGGTAAATATTATTAAAGATCAAAAAATTGTAGAGAAAAAAACGTTAGCGCTTCCAAAGAAGATTACGAATGTGATTTTCTGTAAAAACCCGCGCTGCATTACTTCTATTGAGCAGGAGCTTCCACATGTGTTTATGCTGACAGATGAGGAAAATGAAGTGTATCGCTGCATGTATTGCGAAGAAAAGTATCATAAGAAATATTAATGAAATACCCGGAGTGAACAGGCAAAATGTGGCTTCGGGTATTTTTGTCAATGGAAGGAGACGATTATGGATCTGAAAGTACAAAAACGTTCAATTGAAATACTGTATCAGTTATTAGATGGAAAAAATGAAGTAACGTCATATGTTACGTATCAGCCGCAAAAAATTGCGTTTTGTAAAGAAATGAAAGATACACAGGAATTAATTCGTGCAACACCTGAGTCACAAGGAATTTCCTCCGATTATATACAAAATATGCTGAAACAATTAGAAAAAGATCAAAGTGTTCATCTGCATAATATTATGATTGCAAGAAATGGATGTGTCGTTGCAGAGGCAAATTATTATCCATACAAAAAAGAAATATGGCAGGCAGTGTATTCCCTCTCTAAGAGTGTCACGGGTATTGCAATTGGAATGTTGATAGATGAAGGGAAACTTAGTTTAGAGGATCGAGTAGTAGATTTACTAAAACCATATACGAATTCCATTACGTATTTGAAACATAAATCATTAACGGTGCGTCACCTGCTTACGATGAGCAGCGGTGTATTGTTTAATGAGACAGGTGCAATTGCGGATAATGACTGGGTACGTTCCTATTTAGAATCGAATAATAAATTTTCACATGGGACACAGTTTGCTTATAATAGTATGAATTCCTATATGCTTTCTGCAATTGTAACAGAAATTACAAAAATGCCAATGATGGAATATTTGCGGCCACGGCTTTGGGATGTACTTGGCATTCATCAAGTATATTGGGAAGTATGTCCGAAAGGAATTAATAAAGGCGGATGGGGGCTTTATTTGACAATAGAAGGAATGACAAAGCTTGGACAGCTATTTTTGCAAAAGGGAGTATGGCATGGGCAACGCATCTTGTCGGAGCAGTGGATTGAAGAGGCGACAAAAAAGCAGATTGATACGGGAGAAAACAATGGATATGCATATGGCTATCATAATTGGGTGTCCGAACAGGAGCATTCGTATCAGTTTAATGGAATGCTTGGACAAAATGTAATTGTTTATCCTGATAAGCAGTTAGTGATTGCAACAACATCTGGAAATGATGAATTGTTTATGCTTGGGGCATTAGTTCAGACAATTCGCTCATATTTTGGATATGATTGGGTAGCAGATGATAAAGTGGAGGAAGATCCACGTTTTTATCAGCAATTAAAACAATATGAACAGCAATTAGGAGAGCCAAAAAGACTTTATAATTGTAAGAAAAATATGAGCAGAGGGTGGAAGCGGCATCCAAACAAGAGAGATAGAGTATATTTGCATTGGAAACAAAAAAATCGGCTTGTAAATGAACAGCAATGGATGTATTTTATAAAAAGAATGGATGAAACTGCATACAAAATGAAAACAAAAAGAGGAGCAGTTATGCCAGTATTTTGGCAGACTGTGCATAATAATTATTCGGAAGGCATCCAAACGATGAGATTTTTAAGAAAAAACGGAGCGTTGATTTGGATAGTAACAGAGGGTGAAAATGATTATTCTATTGAAATTGGAATGGAAAAAGCTTGCATTCAAACGATAAACTATCACGGAGAACCATATATTATTGCAGTTACTGGTCATATTTTAGAAAATGAAGATGGAGTTACTGTATTAAAAATTCAAATTCCATTTTTAGAGACACCACATACGAGAACATTTAAACTGTTTTTTGAAAGCAATGATCAAATTCGTATTGCGGCAAATGAAGAACCAGGCAAATTACTTATTCAGCAGGCATTGAACAGCGTAATGGATCCAGAAAAAGCAGGATTTATTCAAAATGTTTTGTCGAAGTTGGATCCAGAATTTTTCCAATATAAACTTCGGTTTGCAATTGAACCAGAAATCATTGGTATAAGAATAAAAACAGAGATCTAAAAGTGAATATATTTATAATTAAAAAAGAAAGTAATAAGGCAAGCTCTGAGTGTCAGCTTTATATAAAACCAAATACAATAAAATAAGGAGAAAAATCAAATAAAATGGAACGAGTGAATCGAATTTTAAATCATCCGATTTTTTTAAAACAGCAAGAAAAAATCAGAGAATGGGAAAAAGATCGGATTTATTGTGGTCATGGTTCAGTTCATTTACTGGATGTCGCAAGAATTGGATGGATTATGATTTTGGAAGAAAATATACAAATAGAGCAGTCTGTTTTTTATGCAGCCGCATTAATTCATGATATTGGAAGAGCTGTTCAGTATGAAATGGGGACAAGGCATGAATTGGCAGGACTTCCATTAGCAAAAGATGTACTTCAAGATTGTGGCTATCATGAGAAAGAACAGAATGAAATATTAGAAGCAGTGCGAATGCATCGAACATATCCAGAAAATGAAAATACACTCGCAGGTGTATTGTATCGGGCAGATAAAAAATCAAGGCCATGCTATTGCTGTGAGGCAAAAGGGAGTTGTAACTGGTCAAAACAAAAGAAAAATGAGATACTTATATATTAAAACCAGACGAAACACAATATGTGTTTCGCTGGTTTGGGAGTGCTGCCAAATATTATACGAGTTCCAGTAATGTAAGAATTAATGCCATACGAACATAGACACCATATTGTACTTGGCGGAAATAAGCAGCTCTTGGGTCATCATCGACTTCTACGGAGATTTCATTAACACGTGGAAGTGGATGAAGAACGATCATATCATCTTTTGCAAGAGTCATCTTTGCTTTATCTAAAATATAGCAATCTTTCATACGAATATAGTCTTCTTCATTAAAGAAACGTTCTCTTTGAACACGTGTCATATAAAGAATATCTAATTCTGGCATCGCATCTTCTAAGCTGGACACCTCTTTAAATTCAAAATTTTTCAAAACATTATCTCGAATATAACTTGGAACACGAAGCTCTGGAGGAGAGATTAAAACAAACTTAATGTTTTGATAACGTACTAAAGCATTAATTAAAGAATGTACGGTACGACCAAACTTCAAGTCTCCGCATAAACCAATTGTCATATTGTCAAGGCGGCCCTTTAAAGAGCGAATTGTGAGAAGATCGGTCAAAGTCTGGCTTGGGTGCTGATGACCACCATCACCGGCATTAATTACAGGAATACTCGATTTTAAAGAGGCAACCATAGGAGCGCCTTCTTTTGGGTGACGCATAGCACAAATATCGGCATAGCATGAAATCATGCGGATCGTGTCAGAAACGCTTTCTCCTTTGGCAGCGGAACTCGAAGATGCACTGGAAAAACCAATGACATTGCCGCCAAGATTCATCATAGCAGCCTCAAAGCTAAGACGGGTACGGGTACTTGGCTCGTAGAACAAAGTAGCTAGTTTTTTACCGTTACATTTGTGAGCATATTTGTCTGGATGCTGTTCAATATCATTTGCAAGATCCAGTAACTGATCTAATTCTTCTACAGAGAAATCCAAAGGGCTTAATAAATGTCTCATAAACAAACTCCTTTATCTTTTTTATGACAAAAAAATAGTATAGTGCATCTAAGCACACAACATTACTTTTCATGCTAATTGATAGCTTCAAGACGTTGTTCTTGTACCTTAGATATTTTACGTGCCAAAGATTCCTTTCCTGGCACAACCATCTATATCTAGTTTTTAATGTTTATCTAGCAAGTATATATTACCACACAAATGTATACGATGCAAGAGTTTTGAGTTAAAGTACGACTTCGGCAGGAGAAATCAAAAATTTTTTAGTAAATCACTTGTAATTCTGTTTATTCTATAATAGAATAAAATGATACCAGGGTCAAAAGGTCATGCATTTCATGCTTGTATGAAAAAGCATGACATTAGGATTTCTGACATCATAAAATTTGATTATGATAAAAAGGAGGAATAGTTATGCCATGGGAAATTGATTTCTTAAATTGGCTGCAGACAATTCACAATCCAATTTTAGACAAATTAATGGTTGGAATTACATATTTAGGAAGTGGAGGAATTCTTTGGATTATCATTGCATTATGTCTGCTTTTAAATAAAAAATACCGCACATGGGGAATTGTTGCAGCAGCTTCTTTAATTGGATGTCTTATAATCGGAAACCTGATATTAAAGCCATTAGTGGCACGTACAAGACCGTATGATGTAGTTGGATTTACAAATTTGTTAGTGGGAAGGCTTTCTGATTATTCCTTTCCTTCTGGTCATACGTATGCATCGTTTGCAGCGGCAACAGTGTTGTTTGCGATGAACAAGAAATGGGGAACTTGTGCATTAATTGTGGCGGCATTTATTTCATTCTCTCGTCTATATTTATATGTGCATTTTCCGACAGATGTTTTAGCTGGTTTTGTGATTGGAGTCGTTATCGCACTCTTTTGCATTCAATTTATAAAACCAAGAATTCCACAAAAATGGAGAGGAGAACTGAACTGATGAGTAATTATAAGATGGAAACAACGTGCATCCAGGGAGGATGGAAGCCAAAAAAAGGAGAACCAAGAGTTCTTCCTATCTATCAAAGTACAACATTCAAATATGATACTAGTGAACAAATGGCAAAATTATTTGACCTAGAAGCAGAAGGATACTTTTATACAAGATTACAAAATCCTACGAATGATGCTGTAGCACAAAAGATTTGTGAGTTGGAAGGCGGTGTAGCAGCGATGCTTACATCTTCTGGACAGGCAGCAAATTTCTATGCTGTATTCAATATTTGTGAATCCGGTGATCATATTGTAAGTGCGGCTACGATTTATGGAGGAACATCGAATTTATTTACAGTGACGATGAAAAAGCTTGGAATCGAAGTTACATTAGTTAATTCAGATGCTTCCGAAGAAGAATTGGAACAGGCATTCCGCCCAAATACAAAAGCTGTATTCGCGGAGACGATTTCAAATCCGTCATTAGTTGTACTTGATATTGAAAAATTTGCTAATATCGCACATAAACATGGTGTTCCATTGATTGTTGATAATACATTTGCTACACCAATTAATTGTCGTCCATTTGAATTTGGTGCAGATATTGTCACACATTCCACAACAAAATATATGGATGGACATGCAATGTCAGTCGGTGGCGCTATCGTAGACAGCGGTAATTTTGACTGGATGGCACATGCAGAAAAATTCCCAGGACTGACAACACCAGATGACTCTTATCATGGAATTATTTATGCAGAGCGTTTTGGAAAAAAAGCATATATTACAAAAGCAACTGTACAGATTATGCGTGATTTAGGTTCAATTCAGTCTCCACAAAACGCATTTTTATTAAATATAGGATTGGAAACATTACATCTTCGTGTGCCACGTCATTGTGAAAACGCACAGAAAATAGCAGAATATTTGGAAGCAAATGAACATGTAGCATGGGTAAATTATCCAGGATTAAAGAGCAGTAAGTACTATGATCTTGCACAGAAATATATGCCAAATGGAAGCTGTGGAGTAATTGCATTTGGCTTAAAGGGCGGAAAAGAATTTTCCATTGACTTTATGGATCATTTAAAACTTGCATGCATTGTTACTCACGTAGCAGATGCACGTACTTGTGTACTGCATCCAGCAAGTCATACACATCGACAGCTTACAGATGAGCAGTTAATTGAGGCAGGTGTACAGCCAGACTTAATTCGTTTCAGTGTTGGTATTGAAAATGTAGATGATATTATTGCAGATATTCAGCAGGCATTGGATGCAGTGGAGAAATAAAAACAATGAGAGCAGACAGTATTATTTTTGATTTAGATGGAACTCTTTGGGATTCTTGTGAAGAAGTGGCAAATTCCTGGTCTAAGACATTGAAAGAAAGGTTTCCTGATATTGATCGTACGATTACCTATCAAGATATTAAAGGTATTATGGGAATGGTTGTAGAAGAAATTGCAGTCGCATTATTTCCAAATATAGAAAAAAGTCGTGCATTAGAGATTACAAATACAATGTGCGAGGAAGAATGCAGCTATCTTGCATCTAGCGGAGGAAAATTGTATGAAGGATTGGAAGATGTATTAAAAATCCTTTCTAAACAATATCCATTGTTTATTGTAAGTAACTGCCAATGTGGATATATTGAGAGTTTCTTACAATATCATAAACTTGGAACCTATTTTCAGGGTTTTTTGTGTTCGGGTCAGACAGGAAAGAAAAAGGGAGAGAATATAAAGCTCCTTATGAAGACATATGGACTAAAACAGCCAATTTACATAGGAGATACGCATATGGATTATGAAGCAACAAAACAAGCAAATATTCCATTTGTTTATGCAGCATATGGATTTGGCACAGTTTCAGATGATTTGCCGGCACTGTCCGATATAAGAAAACTGCCTGCATATATGGAATGTAACAAATAATAACGAATGTTTCACGGCATTTATAAATTGAGAGCGTAAAAGGGGTGTCGCATTAAGTTAAAATCATACATGATATAGTAATGCCAGTTTGGACAGATAATTATATCTTGTAGGACTCACTCTTATTGCGACAGCCCTATATAAGCGACTTATATCATTACTGAAAAGATAGATATTTAGTAAATATATGGTATAATAGAAAGAGAACTTTCCGAAAGCTATAGAAAGGTTAGATATTTATTATCTTTCTGTGATGGGTAGTTCACAAAAACCTATGCTTATTTGAAAGAAGATCCAACAGTAGAAGTCTTGTATGAAAATACAGATTTCGGTGTTGGAGATTGATCATGGAGGAAAAAATGCCACAGGGAAAAAAAAAGTTGTTTGTGGGACTAAGAGAGGCAGAAGTTCAGCAAAGAATAGAACAGGGAAACGTAAATAAAACAGATAATCAGACAACACGTTCCGTAAAACAGATTGTAAAGTCAAATGTATTAACATTTTTTAATTTTATCAATTTAGTTTTATTTATATGTGTCATTACAACGGGATCTTTAAAAAATATGTTTTTCATTGTCGTAGTAGGAGTTAACACGATTATTGGTATTGTACAAGAGTTACGTACCAAAAAAGTATTGGATAAACTAGCTATATTGACGGCAAGTAAAGCAACAGTAATTCGAGATGGAAAGAAGAAGGAAATTCCAGTTGAAGAAATTGTGTTGGATGATCTGATATTGCTAAAAAATGGAGATCAGATTCCAGCGGATGCAGTTGTGATAGAAGGAAATATTGAAGCGAATGAATCATTGTTGACAGGAGAATCCGATGCAGTTCCAAAGCGAGCTGGTTTAGAAGTTTTTTCAGGAAGTTTTGTAACCGCAGGGCGTGCACTTTGTAAAGTAATTCATGTAGGAAAAGACAACTATATGGAGCAAATTACGACAGAGGCAAAACAGTTTAAAAAGCATAATTCGGAACTTCGTAACTGTATTAATCAAATTTTAAAAATAGTTAGTATGATTATTGTACCAGTTGGCGTTGGATTATTCTGCAAACAATTTTTTATTGCTGATTTAGGTTATAAAGAGGCAACATTAAATACAGTGGCAGCGGTGCTTGGAATGATTCCAGAGGGACTAGTATTATTAACAAGTGTTGCATTGACAATTGGAGTTATGCGCCTTGCACAGCGAAAAACATTAGTACAGGAATTATATTGTATTGAGACATTGGCAAGAGTAGATGTTCTTTGCTTAGATAAGACTGGTACAATTACAGAAGGCAATATTTGTGTGGAGCAAATAGAAAATATTGACGGAATTACAGATGTCGATGAAGTTATGGGTAATATTGTTGCAGCTTTAAAAGATGACAATGCGACATTTCAGGCGTTGAAACAGGAATTTGATGAAAAACATACGATGACACCAGGATATGTGATTCCATTTTCTTCAGACCGAAAATACAGTGGAGTGTCATTTCGAGAATATGGTACGTATTTAATCGGAGCGATTCAATTCTTATTTCCAGAAGGACAGGAACAGTTAAAAGAAATTGCAGCTAACCATGCATCAAAAGGATATCGTATTATTGTATTGGCACATAGTTCAAAAGAATCCGATTCTGAAAAATGTCCAGATGATTTGGAACCATGTGCATTGATCATGATGACAGATGTAATTAGAACTGAGGCACCGCGCACATTAGATTATTTTAAAAAACAAGGTGTAAAATTAAAAATAATTTCTGGGGATGATCCAGTAACTGTTGCGGCAGTAGCACAAAAAGCAGGATTAGAAGAGGCAGAACAGTATGTGGATGCATCGACACTGAAAAATGAAGAGGAAATTGCCAAAGCATTGCAGACATGTTCAGTATTTGGACGTGTGACTCCGAAACAAAAAAAGCAGATGGTGACATTATTAAAGGCAGAAGGGCATACGGTTGCGATGACGGGAGATGGTGTCAACGATGTATTAGCGTTGAAAGAGGCAGATTGCAGTATTGCAATGGCATCGGGAAGTGAGGCGGCAAAAAATATTGCAAATTTAGTATTGTTAGACTCTAATTTTGCATCAATGCCTCATATTGTAAATGAGGGACGCCGAGTGATTAATAATATTCGCAATGCGGCATCTATGTTTTTGATAAAAACGATATTTTCAGCAGTATTAGCGATTATTACAATCTTTTTTGGACAAGAGTATCCATTTCAGCCAATACAGCTTTCGGTTATTAGTTCCTGTGCGGTAGGATTTCCAGGATTTTTGCTCCAGCAGGAGCCAAGCTTTGAGCCGATTAAAAAGAATTTTTTGAAAGATGTATTTGGAAGGGCATTTCCGACAGCAGCAGTGATTTCCATTTCAATTGTTATATTTAGTACAGTTGGAGGATTTTTGCAGTGTACAAATACGATGATTACAACGATTTGCGTGCTTACAACGGGATGGCTTTATATGATTACATTAAAAAAAGTATACTCTCCGCTTACCAAATATCGAAAAATTGTTATCTATAGTATGCAGGTATTGTATATGCTCTGTCTTGTAATTTTTCAAAAAATATTAGAGCTAGGCGGCATTAATTTCAATGCAGTAATTTTATTATTAATTGTAATTAATTTTGCACCAACAGGGATCGATGCAATGTCACAGTTGTATGAGTATATATTAAAGAAAATAGATGAACGGCACAGACTGAGTAATGCAAGTATTTTAAGTATGAGTGCAAAAGAAGAAGACGAATTGTTATATGGAAAACGTGACGATGATATCGATTAAGTTTTTATGACAGGATTGCAGAGGCGCGTAAACTTATTATGTTGGTCAAACTGGTACGCGCCTTTTACACTATATGTAAAAAAAGAAAAATATATTGGATTTGAGTTGATCTACGAGAGAAGTAATTGAAAATTTAAGAAAATGTTTATTAAAAAGTCACAACTTGATTACATCTTTTTTAAAAAAATATGGTATAATAATTTAGAAAAATAAATGTAAAAGTTGGTAATTGTAAATGAATAGTATTTGTGTAAACTAATAGAAAAAGAGAATCATAGAATTATGTATTGTTTGATCTGCATTTAGCTAAGCAGATATAGATCAATTGTTTTGCACATCTTATTCAGTGAAATCTGACTGTCGAGAAGAAAGGAGACAACTTTATGAGTTCAAATTTTTATTCAGCTATCACACCAGAAATTCAGAAATTAACAAATCTATGTATCGAAAATGGGCAGATTGATCCCAATTTATATGCAAAATATGAAGTAAAAAGAGGTCTTCGTGATATTAGTGGAAAAGGTGTATTGGCAGGTTTAACAGAGATTGCCGATGTAAAAGCCTATAATATGATTGATGGAAAGATGGTTCCATGCAAGGGAGAATTATTTTATCGTGGATATAATGTAGAGGATATTGTAAAGGGTTTTTCACCAGAGACAAGCTTAGGATTTGAGGAGATTACATATCTTCTTATGTTTGGAAAACTGCCTTCACAAAAGGAATTAAACGAATTTATTGAGACACTTGGCACATATCGGACGCTTCCGCCATCATTTGTAAGAGATGTGATTATGAAATCACCGAGTAAAAATATTATGAATGCATTGGCAAGGGGCGTTTTAATGCTGTATTCTTATGATGAACGTCCAGACGATACAAGTATTCCAAATGTAGTACGTCAGTGTCTTCAGTTAATTGCACAGTTTCCATTATTGGCAGTTTATAGTTATCAGGCATATCAGCATTATCATAAAGGAATGAGCCTGATTATTCATACACCAGATCCAAAGCTTTCTACTGCGGAAAATATTCTCCGCTTACTGCGTCCAGACAGCAGTTATACAGAGCTTGAAGCAAAGATTTTGGATATTGCGCTTGTGCTTCATGCAGAGCATGGTGGTGGTAATAACTCTACCTTTACAACCCATGTTGTTTCATCATCTGGAACTGACACATATTCTGCAGTTGTTGCATCACTCGGTTCATTGAAAGGACCAAAACATGGTGGTGCCAATATTAAAGTTGTTCAGATGTTTGATGATTTAAAACAGCATGTAACTAATTGGGAAGATGAAGATGCTTTGAGAAATTATCTTCGTGCATTGCTTCATAAAGAAGCATTTGATAAAGCTGGATTAATTTATGGTATGGGACATGCCGTTTATTCTATTTCTGACCCAAGAGCACAGATTTTCAAAGGATTTGTAAAACGATTATCAGTAGAAAAAGGATGCGAGGAAGAATTTGAGCTATTTAATCGAGTAGAACATCTTTCTTCTGATTTAATTAAAGAAGAAAGAAAAATTTATAAAGGGGTTAGTGCTAATGTAGACTTCTATAGTGGTTTTGTATATCGAATGTTAGGACTTCCAATGGAATTATTCACTCCAATTTTTGCAATTGCAAGAATTTCAGGATGGAGTGCACATCGAATTGAAGAATTAATTAACGAAGGAAAGATTATTCGTCCAGCATACCGAAATATATTAGATTCCAGAGAGTATATTGAGATGAAAGATCGTTCTTGATGTAAATGGAGGGTGTATGGAGAGGGCAGCTAGTCAATTAAAACAGAAAAAATTGTTTTTGTTTGATATTGATGGAACAATTGCGATGGATCAGAAATTGTTTGACGGTACAAAAGAATTGTTAGAATATATTTGTAGTATTGGCGGAAAAGCGATTTATATTACAAATAATTCAACAAAGAGCAGAGAAGACTATATAAAAAAGTTTGCCAAATGGAATATAAAGACAGAGCAGTCGGATTTTATTACAGCGTCGTATGCTACTTGTCTATATTTAGATAAACATCATAGACATGATAAAATTTATGTAGTAGGGACGAATTCGTTTGTCAAAGAACTTTCTAGCTGGGGATTTGATGTGACAACAAAGCTGCAGGGAAGAATCCAAGTTGTATTAGTTGGATTTGACAATGAATTGACATATCAGAAGTTAGAAGATGCCTGCCTTCTGCTTACTGATCCAAATATTGTATATTTGGCAACTAACCCAGATTTATGCTGTCCGACAACATTTGGGAGTGTGCCTGATTGTGGTGCAATTTGTACGATGCTTTCTTGTGCAGTGAAGCGGATGCCACAGTTTTTAGGCAAACCAAATCCAATTATTGCAGATATTTCTATGAAACAGACAGGATTTTCAAAAGAACAGACAATAGTTGTAGGAGATCGGCTTTATACAGATATTGCAGTAGGAATTAATGCTGGAGTAGATACTGCGGTTGTGTTTACTGGAGAGGCAAAAAAAGAAGACTGCGAACAGACTGAATATGCTCCGACATGGCAATTTGATACGATAAGGCAGCTACTTGATACGATATGTGGGAAATAGAAAAGGAGAATGGCGATGAATGCAAAGACAATGGAAATTGAACAGTTTATAGACGTACTTGCTTCAAAGGCAGCCGTTCCAGGAGGAGGCGGTGCCTCAGCTTTGACTGGTGCCATTGGAACAGCACTTGCAAGTATGGTCGGAAATTTAACAGTTGGAAAAAAGAAATATAAAGAAGTGGAAGAACAAATTCGCGCACAGATGGAAGAAGCTGAACAGATTCAGAAACAGCTGCTTGAATTGATTGATAAAGATGCTGAGGCATTTGAACCATTATCAAAAGCATATGGACTTCCAAAAGAGACAGAGGAACAGCTCTGTTATCGAAATCAAGTGATGGAAGAGGCGTTGTGGAAAGCAAGCCTTGTTCCCCTTGAAATTATGGAAACAGTGTCAGAAGCAATTTCTATATTAGAAGTAATGGCAGAAAAGGGAAGCAGGCTTGCGGTAAGTGATGCTGGAGTCGGCGTACAATTTTGCCGTAGTGCATTGCTTGGTGCATCGCTGAATGTATTTATCAATACAAAATTGATGAAAGACAGAGAAAGAGCTCAACAATTAAATAGTCGTTGCGATAAATTGATTGAAGATGGAGTGAGACGGGCAGATGCAGTTTTTGATATTGTAATGAAAGAAATTAGAAAATAAAAATGTATTGTGATAATGAATTAAGAGAGGAGACAATATGGAATTATTGAAAGGTGCAGCAGTTATTGCTGCAATGAAAGAACGAATGCAGCAGCAATTGGCACAGCTGCCACGTATTCCAACACTTGCAATTATCCGTGTAGGAGAACGTCCAGACGATTTATCATATGAAAGAGGAGCAAAAAAGCGGATGCAGGGAATTGGAATTGCGTGTGAATCGTATGTGTTTCCAGCTGATATTACAAATGAATCATTTTTTGAGCAATTTCATGCAATTAATACAAATCCAGATATTGATGGAATTCTAGTGCTTCGTCCACTGCCAAAACATCTTGATGAGAAGCTTGTGGAAAATACAATTGATCCAAACAAGGATGTAGATGGAATCAGCCCAGCAAATATGGCGAAAGTATTTGCTGGCGATGATTCAGGTTTTGCACCATGTACAGCAGAAGCAGTGATGGAAATGATCGATTTTGCACAGATTGATTTAACAGGGAAACGAGTAAGTGTAATAGGAAGAAGCTTAGTTGTAGGAAAGCCGCTTGCGA
The DNA here is from genome assembly GCA_022778745.1 of Clostridiales bacterium. GTDB lineage: Bacteria > Bacillota > Clostridia > Lachnospirales > Lachnospiraceae > Fimimorpha. The sequence continues at coordinate 17,952 of JALFSR010000101.1, read as the reverse complement.
TGTTATTAATGAAAAAGAATGCGACAGTAACGGTATGCCATACGAGAACGGTTGATATGCCAAATGTATGCCGCAATGCTGAAATCGTTGTTGCAGCAGCTGGAAAAGCAAAAATGGTTGATGAACAGTACATTGGAACGAATGCGATTGTCATTGATGTCGGTATTAATATGGATGAAAATAATAAACTTTGCGGAGATGTCAACTTGGATACGATTTTGGATAAGGCGTCATTGGCAACACCAGTTCCAGGCGGAGTTGGAACAGTGACAACTTCTGTTTTGGCACAACATGTTATTCGTGCTGCAAAAAACAGCCAAAGATAAGAGAGGAACATTATGAGTCATAATGGTTTTTTGCCGATTAATCGAGAGGAAATGCGAAAACGAGGTTGGGATGCGGTTGATTTTGTTTATATAACAGGTGATGCATATGTCGATCACCCGTCGTTTGGACATGCGATTATTAGCAGAGTGCTTGAGGCACATGGATATCGTGTGGCGATATTGCCGCAGCCAGATTGGAAAGACGAGAATGCGATTCGTGAGTTTGGACGTCCACGCTTAGGGTTTCTTGTATCCGGTGGAAATATGGATTCAATGGTGAATCATTATTCTGTCTCAAAAAAGCGTCGCCAGACAGATGCCTATACGCCAGGAGGTGTCATTGGAAAGCGTCCTGACTATGCAGTAGTCGTTTATTGCAATTATATCCGCCGTGTTTATAAAGATTGTCCAATTATTATTGGAGGAATCGAGGCAAGTCTGCGAAGAATGGCACATTACGATTATTGGTCAAATCGGTTAAAACGCTCAATTCTGCTTGATTCTCAGGCTGATTTGATTTCTTATGGAATGGGAGAACGGTCGATTGTAGAGATTGCAGACGCACTGCAGGCAGGTATTGATATAAAAGATATTACCTTTGTTGATGGAACGGTATTTAAAACAAAATCAATGGATATGGTGTATGATGCAGTTATGCTTCCGTCATATGAAGACTTGCTTGCAGATAAAATGAACTATGCAAAAAGTTTTTATACACAATATTGCAATACTGATGCATTTTCTGCAAAGCGTCTTGCAGAGCCATATGGAGAGCATTTGTATGTCGTGCAGAATCCACCGTCAAAGCCATTATCTATGCAGGAGATGGATGATGTGTATGCACTTCCGTATGAGAGAACATATCATCCGTCATATGAAAAAGACGGCGGTATTCCAGCGATTTCTGAAGTAAAGTTTAGTTTAATCAGCAATCGAGGATGTTTTGGAGGATGCAGTTTTTGCGCATTGACATTCCATCAAGGACGTATTATTCAAGTGCGCAGCCATGAGTCTATTATAGAAGAAGCAAAAAAAATGACAGAAGATCCTGAGTTTAAAGGATATATCCATGATGTGGGAGGACCGACAGCGAATTTTCGCCGCCCAGCCTGTGATAAACAGTTTACACATGGGGCATGTGTAAATCGGCAATGTCTGTTTCCAAAACTATGTAAAAATTTAGTTGTAGATCATAGAGACTATTTAAGTCTGCTTAGAAAACTGCGTAAGATTCCAAAGGTAAAAAAAGTATTTATTCGTTCGGGCATTCGTTTTGATTATGTTATGGCAGATAAAGATGATACCTTTTTAAGAGAACTTTGCCAGTATCATGTAAGCGGACAGCTCAAGGTTGCGCCAGAACATGTTGCAGATGCAGTATTAAAACGGATGGGAAAGCCAGAAAATTCAGTATATAAAAGGTTTTCTGATAAGTATAAGAAGATCAATGAAAAAGAAGGACTCAAACAGTATCTTGTTCCATATTTGATGTCATCGCATCCAGGATCTTCGTTAAAAGAAGCGGTTGAGCTTGCAGAATATTTGAGAGATCTTGGGTATATGCCAGAACAAGTACAGGATTTTTATCCGACACCTTCTACGATCTCTACTTGCATGTATTATACAGGAGTAGATCCTAGAACGATGGAGCCAGTCTATGTTCCGATTAATCCGCATGAAAAGGCAATGCAGCGTGCACTGATCCAATATCGAAATCCTAAATTATATGATTTAGTCGAAGAGGCGCTGAAAAAGGCACATAGAGAGGATTTGATAGGTTTTGATTTTCACTGCCTGATTCGTCCAAGACGTCTTGCGTCAGAACGTGAGGAGAGAGGGCAAAACAGAAGACAACAAGGACAAATAAGAGAGGTTAAGACTCAGGTTTTTGCACAACAAGGACAGAAAAAACAGAAAAAGAAAACAATTCGGAATACTCACAAAAAGAAATCATAGGTTAGATTAAAATTTAAAATAAATAGGAATTTAGCTTTTGTAGGAAATTTTAGTCATCTACTGGACTTTAATGTAGGACTGTGCTATACTAAAAACAAAGCGGACGTTAGGAATCCGCTTCATTACTTCCTCATGAACGCAGACAACTTTGCTGTATGTCAAGTGGAGTTTTTTATGTTCGCTTGATGCAAGCATTTCTTTCCCCCACTTCGTGTTCTGCACACTTGAAGTGGGGGACTGCTCGTTCTGCGTTCAAACTCAATTAACACCCAATTTCGTATTAATAAGGAGGGTACATTATGTACGCATTTGATGAAGTGTTGCAGTTTGATCCAGATCTTGCAAAGGCGATGGATCAGGAACTGGGAAGACAGAGAGATCATATTGAATTAATTGCATCTGAGAATTTAGTCAGCAAAGCTGTTATGGCTGCGATGGGAAGTCCTTTGACAAATAAATATGCAGAAGGTTATCCTGGAAAACGTTATTATGGCGGATGCGAATATGTAGATATTGTAGAAGATTTGGCAAGAGAACGTGCAAAGAAGCTGTTTGGCTGTGAGTATGCAAATGTTCAGCCACATTCTGGTGCACAGGCAAATATGGCAGTATTTTTTGCTGTTATGCAACCAGGTGATACATTTATGGGAATGAATCTTGATCAGGGAGGTCATCTCACACACGGAAGCCCAGTAAATATGTCTGGTAAATATTTTCATGCAGTTCCTTATGGAGTAAATGCAGATGGATTTATCGATTATGATGAAGTACGCAAAATTGCATTAGAGTGCAAGCCAAAGCTCATTGTAGCAGGTGCAAGTGCATATGCAAGAGCGATTGATTTCAAGAAATTCCGTGAAATCGCAGATGAAGTTGGAGCTGTCTTGATGGTAGATATGGCACATATCGCTGGTTTAGTTGCAGCAGGAAAGCATATGAGTCCAATTCCATATGCCGATGTCACAACAACAACGACACATAAGACGCTGCGTGGACCAAGAGGCGGTATGATTCTTTCTAGTGAAGCAGTGAACAAAAAGTATAACTTTAATAAAGCGATTTTCCCTGGTATTCAGGGTGGTCCTCTGATGCATGTAATTGCAGCAAAAGCAGTTTGCTTCAAAGAAGCATTAGATCCGTTTTTCAAAGTATATGCACAGCAGATTATTGATAATGCACAGGCATTAGCAAAGGGACTCACAAGCAGAGGCTTTAATTTAGTATCTGGAGGAACTGACAATCATTTGATGTTGGTTAACTTATTAAATAAAGGAATTACAGGAAAGCAGGCAGAGCATATTTTAGATGTTGCTAACATTACATGTAATAAAAATACAATTCCAAATGATCCAACATCTCCATTTGTAACAAGTGGTATCCGTCTTGGAACAGCAGCAGTTACGACTCGCGGCATGGTAGAAGAAGATATGGATGTAATCGCAGAAGCAATTGCACTTGTTGTAAATGATGTAGAAGCAAATAAAGAAAAAGCAATGGCTTTAGTAAAGACTTTGACAGATAAATATCCATTGTATGAATAATAAACCAAATGAGATACGATATATGCTTCGTTGGTTTGCAGATAATAGGAACAAAGGGCGTCTATGCGCCCTATTGTTTTATCAAAAGCAATAATCAAAAATGTTTGTTAAATAAAAGTTATTTTTTGATGTACAAAAATAAGGTAAAGTAAGCAGTAATTGTACTGCTTATAGGGGGGAACTACTATGTGGTTGTTTAAAAAGAAGGCGGATAAAGAATTGGAAAGGGTATTCTGGGAGCTTCAGATGAATTTGGAAAATAATTATAAAGATTTGGCGATTGCTGCGTATCGGGAAGCAGAGCAGTTAATGGAACAAAAAAAGAAATCCAATGATCTGAGTCAAAAGGAATATAAAAAATATAAGAGACAATTAGCGGAATATTCAAAGAAAATGGAACATTATAATCATACAAATGTCTCTAATTTCCTAAAAGAACGTTATTAAAAGGAGGAAAACGTTGAACGAGAATTGGAACAATAAAAAAGAGCAAGTAGAAACTAACATAAGACGATTAGGGAAAAAGGTAAAATGGATTGGAATTGGAGTAATTATTGTTGCAGCAGTCGGAATTTTTGCAGGCGAAGGTACTTATACAATAAACGAGCAGCAGCAGGCGGTAATTACGACACTTGGAATTCCAAAAGCAGTGGTACAGCCAGGATTGCATTTTAAAATTCCATTTATTCAGAAAGTAAAACTTGTTGATACGACAATTCAAGGATTTCCAATCGGATATCGTACCGATGGAGAGGAAGAAGAGTATGAAGTTTTTTATGATGAAGATGGAAATCCAATTGCAACAAATGGAAATACTGTGGAATCAGAATCATTGATGATTACATCAGATTATAATTTTGTAAATGTAGATTTCTTTGTAGAATATAAAGTATCCGATCCAGTAAAAGCAGTTTATGCTTCCAAAGATCCTGTTACTATATTAAAAAATATTGCACAAAGCTGTATTCGTAATGTAATTGGAAGCTATGATGTAGATAGTGTACTGACGACAGGAAAAAATGAAATTCAGAATAAAATTAAAGATATGATATTGAATCAGTTAGAACTGCATGATATTGGACTTTCACTTGTCAATATTACAATTCAAGATTCAGAACCTCCGACACAAGAAGTAATGGAGGCATTTAAGGCAGTGGAAACGGCAAAACAAGGAAAAGAGACGGCATTAAACAATGCTGAAAAGTATCAGAATGAAAAAATGCCACAGGCACAGGCACAAGTAGATAAAATTAAGCAGGAAGCAGAGTCTGCAAAGCAGGCACGTATTAATGAAGCAAATGCAGAAGTAGCGAAGTTTAATGCAATGTATGAAGAATACATAAAAAATCCAGAAGTGACAAAAAAGAGATTGTTTTATGAGACAATGGAAGAACTTCTTCCAGATTTAAAAGTGATTATTGACGGAAGTAATGGAAATATGACGACGTTACTGCCATTAGATTCTTTGTATAATTCAGATAAACAGGCAGCAAGTAGTTCAAATAATACGGAAAAACAGAATTCGTCAAGTGAAGAAGATGCATCAAAGAAAGAAGGTGGCGAGGGATGAAACGAATAGGAAAAGTGGGTGTAGTTGTCGCAGCAATTGTCGTAATGACAGCAATATTTTCATCGGTTTTTGTGACTGAGGAAAATGAATATCGTTTAATTCGCCAGTTCGGAAAGGTAGATCGTGTCGTTTCCGAGCCAGGAATTGGATTTAAAATGCCTTTTGTAGAAGAAATTGACACATTGCCAAAGCAGATTTTATTATATGATTTATCCGCATCGGATGTTATTACAAAAGACAAAAAGACAATGATTGCAGATAGTTATGTACTTTGGAAGATCATTGATCCGTTAAAATTTGCTCAGACGTTAAATTCTTCAATTAGTAATGCAGAAAGCCGTATTAACACGGTTGTATATAACTCCATTAAAAACGTAATAAGCAGTCTTAGTCAGACAGAAGTAATTAGTGGAAGAGATGGAGAACTGACCGAAGCAATTATGAAAAATATTGGTGCTACGATGGATCAATATGGTATTTCTTTGCTATCAGTAGAAACAAAACAATTAGATTTGCCATCGGACAATAAAAATGCTGTTTATGAGCGAATGATTTCAGAGCGAAATAAAATTGCAGCACAATACAAAGCAGAAGGAGATTCAGAAGCGACAGTAAAGAAAAATACAACGGATAAGGAAGTATCTATTATGCTCTCTAATGCAAAAGCAGAGGCTGCGCAAATTACAGCAGAGGCAGAAGGAGAATATATGAGAATTCTTGCCAATGCCTATGGCGATGCAGACAGACGCAGCTTTTATGAATTTGTTCGTTCGCTGGATGCAGCGAAGCTGTCATTGAAAGATGGAAATAAAACATTAATCCTTTCAAAAGATTCTCCGTTAGCACAAATTTTTATGGGGATAGAATAACTTGTGTTGTAAAATAAAAAATATAAGATGTAGAATTTATCTAATTTTATAATTTTTTTTGTATTTATTGGAGTACAAAATTGAGTGAAGATGGCTGTAAAAAATTCCCAAACAGTAGTAAAAAAAAGAAAATCAGATAGTTCGATTATTGAGCCAAAACACAGAATATAGTGGTCAAATCAAAATTTACAACTATATAATGTGGAAAAAGATATTGACATAGAAAGATGCGCATGTTATCATAATGTAACGTAAGCCATACGTATTGAGAGACAAAGGCTGTCACGATGGTTTATATGTGGCAGCTTTTATCTGTAAAAAAAGCTGCCACAACTATTATGTGTGGCGGTTTTTATGTAGGAATCATAGAGGCAGGTTCCGTTTAATATTTGGTTAATAGTATGTGCTGTGACCATAGTAATAATCAAGAGATGGACAAAAATAAAGGAGGAAAGTGCCCATGTTTCACTCAAAAGACTTTAAAGTAGTAAAAAAAGATGGAACGAAAGAACCGTTTGATGTGCAAAAAATTATCGTTGCGGTAAATAAATCAGCATACCGCGCGTTAGTAAAGTTTACAGAAAAAGAAGAAAAGTTTATCTGCCAATTTGTAGAAGAAAAAATTGAACAGCTTGGAATCAAAGAAATTCCAATTGCGGAGATGCATAATGTGGTAGAGGGCGCTTTAGAGAAAGTAAATCCAGCAGTTGCAAAAAGTTATCGAGATTATCGAAATTATAAACAAGATTTTGTACGTATGCTGGATGAAGTATATAAAAAGAGCCAGTCCATCATGTATATTGGAGATAAGGAAAACTCCAATTCAGATAGTGCACTTGTATCAACAAAGAGAAGCTTGATTTTTAATGAATTAAATAAATCATTATATCAGAAGTTCTTTTTAACTGTTGAAGAACTGCAGGCAGCACGAGAAGGTTATATTTATATTCATGATATGTCAGCACGTCGTGATACAATGAATTGTTGTCTGTTCAATGTCGCAGAAGTGCTGAGAGGCGGATTTGAGATGGGAAATATTTGGTATAATGAACCAAAGTCATTAGATGTAGCATTTGACGTAATTGGTGACATTGTATTAAGTGCAGCAAGCCAGCAATATGGTGGATTTACTGTGCCAAGTGCAGAGTTAATTTTAGAGCCATATGCAGAAAAATCTTATGCGCATTATATTGAAAAATATATGGCACTTGGAGTACCAAAAGAGCGTGCTGAGCAAGAAGCATGGCATGATATTGAATATGATTTTGAACAAGGATTTCAAGGATGGGAATACAAGTTTAATACTGTTGCATCTAGTCGAGGCGATTATCCATTTATTACAGTAACAGCTGGAACAGGAACAGGAAGATTTGCAAAGCTTGCTACAAAGAAGTTGTTAGAAGTGCGTATGAAAGGTCAGGGAAAGGAAGGTCATAAAAAGCCAGTATTATTCCCTAAGATTGTATTTTTATATGATGAAAATTTACATGGACCAGGGAAGCCATTGGAAGATGTATTTGAAGCTGGAATCGAATGTTCTTCTAAGACGATGTATCCAGACTGGTTAAGTTTAACTGGAAAAGGATATATTGCTTCTATGTATAAAAAATATGGAGAAATTATTAGTCCAATGGGATGTCGTGCATTTTTATCTCCTTGGTATCGTGAAGGCGGCATGCATCCAAAGGATGAAAATGATCGGCCAGTATTTGTTGGTCGTTTTAATATCGGTGTTGTAAGCTTGCATTTGCCAATGATTCTTGCAAAATCTCGTCAGGAAAATCGTGATTTTTATGAAGTGTTGGATTATTATTTAGAGTTAATCCGCAGACTGCATCTGCGTACTTACAGCTATTTAGGAGAGATGAAAGCTTCCACAAATCCAATTGCATATTGTGAAGGTGGTTTCTATGGTGGTCATCTCAAGATGAATGATAAAATTAAGCCATTATTAAAAACTGCTACTGCATCCTTTGGTATTACTGCTTTTAATGAATTGCAGGAATTATACAATGGAAAGTCTCTTGTAGAAGATGGCGCGTTTGCAATCGAAGTGCTGGAACATATTAACAAAAAGATTGAACAGTTTAAAGAAGAAGATGGACGTCTTTATGCTATTTATGCAACACCAGCAGAAAATTTGTGCGGACTTCAAGTACAACAGTTCCGTAAAAAATATGGTATTGTAGAAAATGTATCAGATCGTGAATATGTAAGCAATGGATTTCATTGTCACGTTACAGAAAATATTACTCCGATTCAGAAACAAGACTTAGAATATCGTTTCTGGGAGTTATCGAATGGTGGAAAGATTCAATATGTAAAATATCCGATTAATTATAATAAAGAAGCAATTAAGTCATTGATTCATAGAGCAATGGACATGGGACTTTATGAAGGAGTAAACCTTTCACTTGCTTATTGTGATGATTGTGGGCATGAAGAATTAGAGATGGATGTATGTCCAAAGTGTGGAAGTAGAAATCTGACAAAAATTGATCGTATGAATGGTTATCTGTCTTATTCTCGTGTTAAAGGAGATACTCGTTTAAACGACGCAAAAATGGCGGAAATTGCGGAGAGGAAGAGTATGTAACTATGCGTTATCATAATATCACGAAGGACGACATGTTAAATGGAGACGGATTACGGGTTGTGCTCTGGGTGGCAGGATGTTCTCATGGCTGTAAGGGCTGTCAAAATCCGATTACATGGGATGCTCATGGAGGATTGAAATTTGATCAGGCAGCAAAAGAAGAAATCTTTGCAGAGCTTGGAAAAGACTATATATCAGGAATTACATTTAGTGGAGGAGATCCATTATATCCGCTTAATCGAGAAGCAGTTGGAAAATTAATCCATGAAATTAAAGATAAATTTCCTGATAAAACAATCTGGCTTTATACGGGCTTTTTGTGGGAGGCAATTCAAAAGTTAGAATTTATCCCATTGATTGATGTGATCGTCGATGGCGAATACGTAGAAAAATTGAGAAACGTACAGCTCAAGTGGAAAGGAAGCTCAAATCAACGTGTTATTGATGTAAAAAATACATTAAAACAGAATGAAATAGTCTTAAAATACTGGGATTAAGCGAGATACGTTGTATCTACGCAAATCAGCAAAATAGATCGTATATTTTGCCTGATTATATTTATAAAAGGAATAATATTATGGAAAAAATAAAAATCAAATATTTTACAGATAAAATTGAACGGCTGACTTATATTGGAGGAAAATCAGATTGGATTGATTTGCGTGCTGCAAAACGAATTGAGATGAAAGCGGGAGAATTTTGTCTGATTCCACTTGGTGTTGCAATGCAGCTTCCGGAGGGGTATGAGGCTCATGTTGTCCCAAGAAGCAGTACATTCAAAAATTTTGGAATTATTCAGACAAACCATATGGGAGTTATTGATGAGAGTTATTGCGGAAATAATGATCAATGGTTTTTCCCAGCCTATGCGCTGCGTGATACAGTGATTGAAGTAAATGACAGAATTTGTCAGTTTCGCATTATGAAACATCAGCCAGTGATCGAATTTGAACAGTGTGAGGAATTAGATGGAGCAGATCGAGGCGGACACGGAAGTACAGGAAAACAGTAAAAAAGAAAAAGCTGCAGAAGAAGCACTACTGTAACAAGAACGTTTTGCATTCTTGTTACAAAGGCTTCTCTGCAGCTTTTTATGGTTCAAATGTAATTAATTCAGCTGCATAAGGAAGCGTTTGAATCCAATCACAAAACGTATGCCATTCCTGAAGTTTATGTGCTTTTCTTGCACGGTAAATATTAATTAATGTTTCATAATTAAAAGTACATGTTCGCATCTGATTATAACTGGAAGGAAGAAGCTGAATCATGTCATACCATGTTTCTTTTGACTTTGTTTCGATATAGGAAAGACGGATTTCCTCTAATTTTTGGACGATTGTTTCCATAAATCCATAAGAACTTGGCGTTAAATGATCCACACTGAAGTCATCCATGGAAAATGGTTTGCTGTGGATTTTATGCATCGTACTTGTTGAATTGGCAACAGTAGCAACTTTATACGTATCGTATTCTTTCCACCAGTAGAGTGGAGCAGTGATATCGACAGAAACGAAAACCATACGCAAATATTTGCGGTGATCACTTCCTGCTCTTGCAAGGCGCATTGCAAGAGAAAGATCATTTGGACCTAATTGATACATGCCATCTTTATCATAAAAACTATCCATTCGTGCCCAGCTGTTCATTGGATTACGGGCACCACGAATTGCATTTTCAAAATTCATTACAGTTGTATTCGTTAATTGAATCATAATACCTCCTAAATAAAAATAAATAACGATAAATTTTGTTCATAGCGGCCGACGGGGTCATCATATCATAGATTTAGGAAGACTGCAAGAAGGGAAGGATTGGAGAAATGTATCATATTATAAATGTACCAATGACATCACTCTATTGTAGTCCATATGGAGAAAAGACAGACGAGGTTCTATATGGAATGACTGTGCATATTTTGGAAAAACGAGGAAAATGGAACTATGTAAAAACAGAATATGAGTATGAAGGATGGTTGTTAGATGAGCTGCAAAATCAAATACAGCAGCGGGAAGTATGGATGGAAGAATTTCCAAAGATGGTTGTCACAGCAGCATGGATTGATATACTGCTTCATCCAAGTATACATTCTAAAATTATGATAACTGTTCCAAGAGGAAGTATTCTTTTTTGGATGGGGGAAAAAGAAGGGGGAAAATGGTACTGTGTTCGGCTTTGTGATGGACGATATGGATGGATTCGAGAAGAAGGCGTTCGATTTTGGGAAAAAAAAGAGCAAGATAGTATAAAAAAACAGGAGAAATGGATTCGAAAACAAATTATAGAAGATGCAAAAACATATAAAAACACAATGTACCGCTGGGGTGGTAAGACACCTTTTGGAGTAGATTGTTCAGGATTTTGTTCTATGGTATACTGGATAAATGGAATTGTTATTTATCGAGATGCCAAGTTAAAAGAGGAATTTCCTGTAAAGCTTATCACAAGAGAACAATTGCTTCCGGGAGATCTTTTGTATTATCCCGGACATATTGCATTATACTTAGGAGAAGAAAATTATATTCATGCGTCACAGACTGCGGCAAAAGTTGTAATTAATAGCTTGGATGCATCGAAGGAGATATATCGGGCAGATTTAGCGTGTCCGCAGGTGGGTTCCATTTTTTGTTAGATAGGAGGAAATAATGTGAAATTTATTGATATGCATTGCGATACAATTGCACAGATTGCGCAATTAAGAAGACAGGGAAAAAAAATTAGTTTGAATCAAAATGAGTTACAGTTAGATATTCGTCGTATGAAAGAAGCAAATTATATAATGCAGACATTTGCACTTTTTATTGATAAAGGGACTACGGATTATCCATTGGAAGACTGCATGGAACTGCTTGATTTATTTTATACTGAGATGGAAAAAAATAAAGACTGGATTCGTGTCGTTACTTCTGCAAAACAAATAGAAGAAAATGAAAGAGAAGGAAGGATGTCCGCACTTTTGTCGATAGAGGAAGGGGGTGTTTGCCTTGGAAGAACCGATTTGCTTCGGAATTTTTATCGCCTTGGAGTACGCCTAATTACATTGACATGGAATTATGAGAATGAGATTGGTTTTCCAAATAAAGTAATGGAGCGAACTCCATTTGGTATGCCAGAGACAGTAAATGGAATAAAAGAAGTTGGAATTTTATTTTTAGAAGAAATGGAACAGCTTGGAATGCTTATTGACGTCTCACATCTTGGTGACAAAGGGTTTTATGATGTATATAAATATACAAGAAAACCATTGATTGCAAGTCATTCCAATGCAAGGGCGATCTGCGGGCATGTACGGAATTTGACAGATGATATGATTCGAATGATTGCGCAGCGAGGCGGTGTGATCGGAATTAATTTTGCAGCGGGATTTACACAATATGTGGAAAAAAAAGGAGAGATGGGAACAATTGATGGATTAATTCAGCATATGAAGCATATTGCAGCGATTGGAGGAATTGATTGTATTGGATTTGGAAGCGATTTTGATGGGATTCCAAGAATAATTGAGATGGATGAGTGTTCGATGATGCCAATATTAGCACATCGTATGGAGAAGGCAGGATTTTCAGAGGAGGAAGTTGAAAAAATATGTTATAAAAATATGATGCGTTTGATTCAGGAGGTGCTATGAAGTTTACAAAAATGCATGGATTAGGAAATGATTATATTTACATAAATTGTTTGGAACAGAGTATTGAAGAGCCGGAAATACTTGCGGTACAGATGAGCAGACAACATTTTGGAGTTGGTTCGGATGGGTTGATTTTGATTGAGCAATCGGATTGTGCTGATTGTAAAATGAGAATTTTTAATGCAGATGGTTCAGAAGCGGAAATGTGCGGAAATGGCATTCGATGTATCGGAAAATATATGTATGAAAATAGAATTGTGAAAAAACCAGAGATTTTTGTAGAAACAAAGGCAGGAATTAAGAAATTAACATTATTATTAGAAGGTGAACGTGTAAAACAGGTGCAAGTATGTATGGGAGAACCGATTTGGGAGGCAAAAAGGATTCCAGTTCGGATGAAGTATTCTCCAGTTGCATTTTGTCCAATTACAATTGGAACTGCAACTTTTGTACTTCATGCTGTTTCAATTGGAAATCCGCATGGAGTTATCTTTCAGGAAGAACTTGATGATGAAATTGTCCAGATTTACGGACCATTATTGGAAAAACATTCTGTTTTTCCAAGACATGCAAATATTGAATTTGTGAAAGTAATTGACGAAAATCATATTCAAGTAAAAGTTTGGGAACGGGGCAGCGGTGAGACACTTGCATGTGGGACAGGAGCTTGTGCGGCCGCAGTAGTTTGTGCAAACTGTGGTTATACAAATCGAGAAGTAGAAGTACAACTTCCAGGAGGGGCACTTCAAATTGAGTGGAATGAGAAAAATAATTGTATTTATATGACTGGACCCGCAGAAGAGGTATTTGAGGGAAGTTATCAAATTAGATCATATTAATATAAACAGAACGAGCAGTCCTTCACTTTAAGTGTAAAGAATACGAAGTGGAAGACTGCTCGTAATAAATTATAAAACATACCATACAAGTGTTTGGCTGATACTAAAGCCAAATTTTTTGTAAAGCTGAAAGGCAGCTTTATTGTATTCAGAGACTTGTACGGAAATTTGTTCGCCTTCCTTTAATTTATGATTTAGTTTTTCTAAAGCATGGAGTGCAAGACCTTTGTTGCGGTATCGAGGAAGAATGCCAAAGGCATATAAATACCAAGTTTTTGTATTCGCAGAGACGTGAATCTGTCCGAGATAATACATACCGATCGTCTGTTTGCTCCATACAATACGGTATGCTTTGCCTGCCTGAGAAAAATACGGAATGCATTCTCTTGACTGTTCAATATCCAAATTAAAAATTTGGCTGTGGAGCAGAGCAAGATATTCTTCATCAGATTCTTCCATTAATTCAATGCTGTTATAAAAGGAAGAAAGAAATGGATGGTATACAAGATAGCGAAGTAAATATTCAGCTGGTTCTGGTTTGGCTTCTAATGCCTCATAGCAAAGACGGGCACTTTTACATTTTCCATCCCACGGAAATAAAATTGTGCGTTCTGGATAAAGCTCTTTTAGCTTCTTAATGAGCTGGCGAAAGTATCCTTTGCGGCGAAAGTCTGGATGAGTTATTCCGCGAATTTCAATATTATTATCAGAAATGATGCAGCTTGCAAAACAGATTAGCTGATCATCAATATATTGAATATAAAAAAGTTTGGATTCTGCTGGAATAAGTTCTAATGTTAATCGTTCTTTTTTATTACAGATTTCATATAAAGATTCAATATCTTTTATCTGTTTTTGATTTAAGTCATATATAATCAAAGAAAATCCCCCTATCATTTATTTTGTTTTTTGTTTATGTGAAAGTATAAAGCAGACATAGTGCCTGTATGCAAAATGGACATTTAAGAACCATTTTGCTGCGTTCTTATTCTGCGTTTCATTGGTGTTGTTTGTAAATTAACGAAACTCCTATTATTTCCATATGATTACAGTATAGTATACAATAGATCTTGTTGCAAGCGTTCTGTTTCTCTTTTAACATAGAAAAATGTCAGTGAGATTCGTGAAGATTGTTAGGAAGCAGACAGATACACTTAAAACATCTGCTCTGTAGAGAGATTCGTGATATTATACATGTTCTATTTTGTAAAAGATAGGATTAGCAGGATGGAAAAAAGAGAAAAAAGACAGCGGATTTTGTCTGTTTTGAATAAAATCTGGGAAATGGCTCAAGCAGATTGTACAAAATTTAAAAATTATTGAAAAAAATACATAAGAATGTTTGCAAAATTAGTGGATTTGTGTATAATAAAAGGAGTAGGATGTTGGTAGCATTCCTGACCCCTTTGATTTATTTCTTATCAGGAGCCTACTCGAATGACAAGAGATGAATATATCCCCATGCGAGGAGTCGGAAACGTTACTTTTACATTAATTAAAATTAAAAAAAGAACAATTTAGGAGGGTAATACTACTATGGCAAGAAAAATGAAGACCATGGACGGTAATACAGCTGCGGCTCATGTTTCCTATGCGTATACCGATGTAGCAGCCATTTATCCTATCACACCATCTTCTCCAATGGCAGAAGTATCTGATAAGTGGGCAACAGCAGGACAGAAAAATATTTTTGGTGAAACAGTAAAGATTGCGGAGATGCAGTCTGAAGCAGGTGCAGCAGGTACAGTACATGGTTCCTTAGCAGCAGGTGCTTTAACTACAACTTATACAGCTTCTCAGGGATTATTATTAATGATTCCTAACCTTTATAAGATTGCAGGTGAATTATTACCAGGTGTTATCAATGTATCCGCACGTGCTCTTGCTAGCCATGCATTAAACATTTTTGGTGATCACTCTGATGTATATGCTTGTCGCCAGACAGGTTGTGCTATGTTATGTTCTAACTCCGTACAGGAAGTTATGGACTTAACACCAGTTGCTCATTGTACAGCAATCAAGGGCAAAGTTCCATTTATCAACTTCTTTGATGGTTTCCGTACATCTCATGAGTATCAGAAGATCGAAGTTTGGGATTATGAAGATCTGAAAGATATGGTAGATATGGATGCAGTTGACGCATTCCGTGCTCATGCATTAAATCCAAATCATCCATGTGAAAGAGGTTCCGCTCAGAACCCAGATATCTTCTTCCAGGCAAGAGAAGCTTGTAACAAGTACTATGATGCTATTCCAGATTTAGCTCAGGAATACATGGACAAAGTTAATGCTAAGATCGGTACAGATTATAAGTTATTTAACTACTATGGTGCTCCAGATGCAGAACATATTATCATTGCTATGGGTTCTGTATGTGAGACGATCGACGAGACAATCGACTTCTTAACAGCAAGAGGTGAAAAGGTTGGTCTTGTTAAAGTTCGTCTGTACAGACCATTCTCTGCTAAGCATTTATTATCTGTTATTCCAGACACAGTTAAGAAGATCAGTGTTATGGACAGAACAAAGGAACCAGGTTCTATCGGTGAACCATTATACTTAGATGTATTAGCTGCAATTAAGGGTACAAAGTTCAATGATGTAACAGTATTCTCCGGTCGTTACGGTTTAGGTTCCAAGGATACAAACCCATCTCATATTGCAGCAGTATTCCATAATGAAACAAAACCAAAATTCACAGTATCTATCAAGGATGATGTTACAAACTTATCTGTAGATGTAACAGAAATCATTGACTCCGCTCCAAAGTCCACAACACGTTGTAAGTTCTGGGGTCTTGGTGCAGATGGTACTGTAGGTGCTAATAAGAACTCCGTTAAGATCATTGGTGATCATACAAACAAGTATGCTCAGGCATATTTTGATTATGACTCCAAGAAGTCTGGTGGTGTTACAATTTCTCACTTAAGATTTGGTGATGAACCAATTAAGTCTACTTATCTGATCAGTCAGGCTGACTTCGTTGCATGTCATAATCCTGCATACGTAAGAAAGTATAACATGGTTCAGGATATCGTAGATGGCGGTACATTCTTATTAAACTGTGGATGGACAGATGAAGAATTAGATAAGCATCTTCCAGGTCAGGCTAAGAAGTATATCGCAGATCATAACATTAAGTTATACACAATCGATGGTATCACAATCGGTAAAGAAATCGGTCTTGGTACACGTATTAATACAGTATTACAGGCTGCATTCTTCAAATTATCTGGTATTATTCCAGTAGATGATGCAGTGAAGTACATGAAGGACGCTGCAACTGCTACTTATGGCAGAAAGGGTGAAGCAATCGTTAAGATGAACCATGACGCTATTGATCGTGGTATTGACGGTGCAGTTGAAAGAACAGTTCCAGAATCTTGGAAGAACGCAGAATTTGAAGATCTCAACACAGTAGTAACTGGCGACAGACAGGATGTTGTAGATTTCGTTAATAATATTCAGTCTGCAATCAACCATCAGGAAGGTAACAGCTTACCAGTATCTGCATTTGAAGAATATGTCGATGGTTCTACACCATCTGGTTCTGCAGCTTACGAAAAACGTGGTATTGCAGTAGATATTCCATGTTGGAATTCCGAAAATTGTATCCAGTGTAATTTCTGTTCTTATGTATGTCCTCATGCAGTAATTCGTCCAGTAGTTATGAACGAAGAAGAAGCTGCTGCAGCTCCAGAAGGCATGAAGAAGATTCCTATGACAGGTATGCCAGGATACTACTTCTGTATGACAATCTCTGCTGCTGACTGTAGCGGATGTGGTTCTTGTGTAAATGTTTGTCCAGGTAAGAAGGGTAACAAGGCATTAACTATGGTGAACTACGAAGCAAATAAGGAAGAGCAGAAGTATTTCGATTATGGTTTAACAGTATCTGATAAGCCAGAAGTTCTTGCTAAGTTCAAGGAAACAACAGTTAAGGGCAGCCAGTTCAAGCAGCCATTACTTGAGTTCTCCGGTGCTTGTGCAGGTTGTGGTGAAACACCATATGCGAAGTTAATCACACAGTTATTTGGTGATAGAATGTACATTGCTAATGCAACAGGTTGTACATCTATTTGGGGTAATTCCTCACCATCTACACCTTACACAGTGAATAAGGAAGGCAAGGGACCAGCTTGGTGTAACTCCTTATTCGAAGATAATGCTGAATTTGGTTTCGGTATGTATTTAGCTCAGCAACAGTTACGTAAGGGATTAAAGACAAAAGTTGCTAAGTTAGCAGAAGTTGCTGAAAATGCAAATATCAAGGAAGCTTGTGAAAAGTATCTTGAAACATTTGAATGTGGTGCTACAAATGGAACAGCAGCTGCAGCATTAGTTGCTTGTATCCAGGCTAACGGTGGTGACTGTGACCTTTGCAAGGATATTGTTAAGAATAAAGATTTCTTATCTAAGAAGTCTCAGTGGATCTTCGGTGGTGACGGATGGGCATTCGATATCGGTTACGGCGGTGTTGACCACGTATTAGCTTCTGGTCAGGACGTTAACGTAATGGTATTCAACACAGAAGTTTACTCCAACACAGGTGGACAGGCTTCTAAGGCTACACCAATCGGTTCTGTTGCACAGTTCGCAGCAGCTGGTAAGGCTACAAAAAAGAAAGACC
>JALFSR010000086.1 GCA_022778745.1 Clostridiales bacterium | reverse complement strand
TCTTTCGTCATATAAAGTTTTACTGTCTCTGATCATTGCATATACCCACCTCCTGGTAAAAAAGTCAGCAGGATATCCTGCTGACTTTTTCATTTCTAATGCGTTACCAATCTTTCATTGGATGCATCAAAAGGAGTTTTTATTTTTTCACAAGACGAATCTGAATTCCTTCTAAGCGTAAGCTCTTACCCTTTGTTCCAGACATTGCATCATCTTTTACCCATGCCTGCCATCCTTCATTCTGTACATGTGTACGATATTCAATGCTGTATGTCTTTGCCAATTCTCCTGTTAAACGGATCTTAATTCCTTCCAGGCGTAAGCCCTTGCCTTTTGTTCCAGACAATTCTCCATTGGATACATATGGCTGCCAGCCAATGTTTTGTACGTGTGTGGAGTATTCTACGCTACCCTTTAATCCATCACCATTGACACGAATCTTGATTCCTTCTAAGCGTAAGCCTTTACCGCTTGTTCCTGCCATTGCACCATTGACAACTTCAGGCTGCCATCCGATGTTTTGTACATGCGTTGTATAAATGACGCTTGGTTTTACTGTTTTTTGATTGGTACGATAAGAATCACCAACTGTTCCTGGAATATCATTTCCGTTTCCTTTCTCTACCAAAACAATCTGAATTGCTTCTAAACGCTTATTTAATCCTGATGTTCCAGCCTTTGCATCATTTATTGCCCATCCGAGCCATCCAAGATCTTGTACATGTGTACGATAATATATATCATACTTCTCTGCAATCTTGCCAGTAAGACGAACTTGAATTGCCTCTAAACGAAGTCCTTTGCCGCTCGTTCCGGCTAATGCACCATCTGCTACATAAGACTGCCATCCAACATTTTGAACATGTGTACGATATTCTACACTTCCACCAATTGCATTGTTGTCGAGACGAATCTTAATTCCTTCTAAGCGAAGTCCCTTGCCGCTCGTTCCAGCTAATGCACCATCTGTCACATAAGACTGCCATCCAATATTTTGTACATGTGTACTATAAGAAACCTTTAATACTCCCTGTTCCTGTGTTGGCTTCTTTTCCAAAGCTGCAGCTGCCTGATTCAATGCCTGTAATGCAAGATCAATCTCTTCTTGTGTTACTGTTTCCTTACTCAAAATCGCTTTTGAATCTTCCAATGTGTTTGCAAATGCTGCAAAACTTTCTTCTGTATAGTCATCTTTCGCATACGTACTATAAATAGTTATTGCTGCTTGCAATCCTGTACGATTTACTTCAGCTGGAGCTTCTTCTAATTGTTTTACTGCACTGAGTAATCCATCAATCGCTGCATCAACATCTTTTTGCGCTGCTGTCTCGTCAGTCATCACTCGTTTTGCCTCTTCTAATGCAGTTTGCAGCACAGCAAAGCTCTCTTCACTATAATCGTCTTTCTTATATTGTTCACATACTGTAATCGTTGCCTGAAGAGAAGATTTATTCACTGTAACAGGAGGCTTTGCTTTTTCCAATGCCTTCGCTGCTGTCTGCAATACTTCAAATGCAGTATCAACTTCTTCCTGTGTCGCTGCTTCATTGTTCAGCACTGCTTCTGCCTTTGCCAATGCTTCTGCAAATATTGCAAAGCTTTCTTCCGTATAATCCTCTGCCTCATATGTACAATAAATCGAAACAACTGTATCTAGCTTTGTCTTATTTACTGCTGGAACTTTTTCCAATGATTCTGCTGCCTGATTTAACGCTTCTAATGCGGCATCTACTGTTTCTTTTGTTGCATTCTCATCGGCTGCTACTTGTTTTGCTGCTTTCAATGCTTCTGCGAATGGTTCAAATGTTTCTTCTGTATAATTTTCTCTCTTGTAAGAATCATAAATGGCAATTGCTGCCTGCAATGCTGACTTATCAACTACATCTGGCTTCTTTACTAATCCAGACGCCGCTGTCTGCAATGCTTCAATCGCACGATTTACCTGCTCTTGTGTCGCTGCTTCGTCATCAAAAACTATCTGTGCTGATTCAAGTGCTTCTTCAAATGGTGCAAAACTTTCTTCTGTATAATCATCCTTATCATATGCAGCAAACGCATTAATTACTAATTCCAATTCGGACTTATCAGCTGCCTGCTGCTGATCTAATTGAATTTCAGGTACTACACAATATCCATTACTCTTTTCTACAACAACTTCCACACTCTTTGAACTTTCACCATATGATGCACTTACTGTATAAGTTCCATATGGTATGTTCTTAAACTTATAATTTCCTAATGTATCTGTCGTTGTCTTTTTCATTACCGTACCATCTTTAGAAAGTGTTACCTCTGCACCGACAACTGCTGCTGCCTCATTAGAAACATGACCAGCAATATTTTCCACTTCTCCAGTTGGTTCATCATAAGATGTCACTTTTATATTATCTACAATCACTTCTTTTGCAGCTCTGCAGTTCAGTCCAACAGCACCTGCTTCTAGTGGCATATTTGCCATTGTATTACTCAGTACCTGTGCTCCATTTACCCAAAGTGTCACAGTATTATCAATAATTTCTGCCTTTAAGTGCATCTTCTTTCCTGCCTGGAACGCCTCACCATTTGCCATATTGGACCAAGAATTTCCACTGCTTCCCCAATATTCAGAGAAATATTGATTTTCGCTGTCTCCCACACCAACATAAACGCGATTATTCATATCTTTTGCACGAAGCAAAATACCAACACGAACACCATTTTGTTCAACTGTCGTGATATCCATCTCGACACATCCATTTTTAAATGTTGGAGCACCTGTCTCATATGCATTTGCATGTCCACCGCCTGGGAACACGAGCTTTGTAGCTCCATTTTCATTTGTAATTGTCATATTTGTTGTGCCAGCCAGATTATCCCAATATACTTTGCCATCATCATAATTATTTTCATAATCTGCTACACCTTCCTGTGTCTTTGGAAGCAGCATCAATGGAACAATGACATCATTTTGTTTCACTGCTTTAATTTCTTTTGACAAGGCTTCATATCCTTCTGCTTCTGTCTGAATCACATAATCTTTTGTTGGAACATTTTCAAAACAATATTGTCCATTTTCATCGGTAACAACTGACTGTTCAAAATCTCCTGACTGAATCGTGACAGTTAATCCAGCCATCAAAACACCAACTGCTGTTACATCACCTCGTATTGTCGTGGATGCTTCTTTTAATATAAAGTCATGAACAACTTTATTAACACCAGAGTCTGCCTCAGTTACAGTAACAGATTCTGTCACCGCAATATATTGATCATCATCTGCTGTTACATCCGATGTCGCAATCGGTACTCCCTGCAGCAAATATGTTCCATCTTTTGCTGTCTTTGTCGTAAGCGTTCCAACTGAAATCGTAACACCCTCAATTGGTGTACCATTTTCATCAGTAACGATACCTCCTATATTACCTGCAATTACTTTCAATTCAGAAACTGCCTTTTGCAATGTATTCAGCGCTGCGTCAACTGTCTGCTGGCTTGCTGTCGTATCTTTTGATACATTTTTTGCTCCTTGCAATGCATTCTGCAATACACTCCATGTCTCTGCTTCATAATTTCCTTCCTCATATGAACCACATTCATGCATCAAACTGCGAAGTGCTGTTTTATCTACCTTTGGCAATTCTCTTAATGCAGATGCTGCATCTGTAAGCTGCTTTAATGCTGCATCAATCTGAGGCTGCTTTAACGATTCTGTATTTGCTGTTGTCTTTGCATTTTCCAGTGCAGCCGTAAATGCATCCCATCCATCCTGCTCATACTGCTGCTCTGTATATTTGCTGTATTTCACAATCGCTGACCAAAGTTTACTCTTATCAACTCCTAATGCATTTGCTGCATCTGTCAGTTCTTCCCTAGCTTCATCTACTTGTGACTGTGTGCTGTTTGTTGCTTTTAATACAGTTTCTGCATTTGTCATTGCTGCCTGGAATCTGCTCCAGCTTTTCTGTGAGTAATCTGCTTCGTTTTTGCCTTTGTATGAATCGAAAGCTGCCTGCAATGCTGATTTATCAACTGAAGCAACTATCAATGCATCTATTGCTGCCTGTAAATCTGTTTTTGCCTTTGTAATCTCTGCATCTGTTGGATTTAACTTATTTATTACTGCTTTTGCAGCTGCTAACTGCTGCTGCAATGTATCCCATCCATCTGAATAATCGGACTCATTCAATGCCTCTGCCTGCTTAATTAATTTGTTCAGATCTTCCACACCGGATGCTGCAAATGTCTTATTATGTGCATTACCATAGTACTTATCCAATAACTGCACATCATCCATCGCATCATATACAATCACTGCATCTGCTGGCGTATTTTCTGGCAATGCAAATACAAGTGTTGTCGTTCCAGAACCAGATACATAGGCAAGCTTCTGCTCTGTCTCATTAATCACTGCCTTCAATGTCATATCTCCCATGACAAAAATTGGCTGAGATGATTCAATTACGACCGTATTACCATCTCGTGTGATTGATTTAATCTCTGGACTAGCTTCTTCGACTGTTTGACTTGAACCTTTTTGAATCCATTCCGTATTAAATGTTGTAAACATCATATTTGGAACAGTTGCTTCATAGAACAGACCAATCTTATTTTCTCCCATAACACTCAGACAAGAATATGCATAATCCCCTGCATATACTACTTGTGAATATGGCCATACAAACTGATCTGTTTCTGGATCATAATAACCAAGACGAACCGTACCATTAGAACGATTGCCTGCATTTGGATTTGCAAAAATAAATAATTGCTTTCCTTCGAGTCCCTTTACTTCATATGGATAAGGTACAATTGTCATCTGACAATATGGATCACGCAATGCCGCATCTTGCTGTAAATCATCTTCCCATGTCTCGCCTCCATCATAACTTGTTGCAATCATAACATGACCTTGAAGGCTTCGGCAGAACAGCTTTAAGACTGCTTTTCCATCTCTGTCTTTTACTTCTACTACCTGAGATTCTGTGAGCATCGCTCCTGTATTATGTAATGTCTCTGTATTCAGTTTTTCTCCATTATAATTACGTCCATCATTTGGAGATTCTCCACACTTCCATGTTTCTCCGTGATCATCACTATAAATAACTGCACTGGACTGGCTGTTTCCAATTACCGAGTTTGTATAATAAACAGGAACAACTAATCTTCCATTTTCCATCTGAATGCCAACACCAGGACCCGTTCCAAAAAATAACTGCCAGTCTTTCTTAATTCCCTTTGTAATATCGGTTGGCTCCGACCATGTTGCTCCGTCATCATCACTATAAACCATCCATAAATAGCTTGTCTTTAATGCTCTTAATTTACCCGCATTTTCTCCTGTACGAAGGAAGATATTTCCACAAGGTTTTCCCGCTTGATACAATATTCCGCTTGTCAGTTTTGGAACCGTGTAATCTGTCAATTTTCCATTATTGTCATAAACTTTTCCTTCTTCTCTTATCGTATACTCATTATTCTGCGCATCCTTTAAGATATAATACCGTTCTCCGTCAATTTCTTTATATGCAGAAGATACTTCATTAATCGTATCACCAGCCATCAATGCGGTTGATTCTGGGAACATATCTACAATAAAGAACAGTCTTCCCGTTTCTTTATCCTCAACCATCGAAGCATCAATTGTAAATGCATACCGATCACCTCCTGGTGGAAGGTCAATTAATGTCTGTGGATTCTGCCATGTCTTTCCACCATCCAAACTTCTTCGAATTACCGCATCAATATTACCAGTATCCGCTGCACCACTTTGTCGCTTGTCAATACCTGCAATTACCGTTCCTTTTGATGTCGTTAATAATGATGGAATACGATAGGAAATCGAATTATCATAACCTTGATAGAACAATGCGGTGTCTTCTGTCTTTATCACACCTTCTGGTGTTTCTGTCGAAACTTCCTGCTTTTTCGTTGCTTCATGCTGTGAAACAATTACCTCTTGATTTAATGCCGTATCCCATACTTGTACCTGATCAATGTATCCGCTAAATCCCCATTGATTCGTTTTTCCGATACGATCCATCGCACCAATCTTTACTGTTGTTGGATCACTTACTTTACTGAAAAATCCGGTTTTATCGTTTTGTAATACTGCTTCTCCATCTACATAAATCGTAAATGTGCTTTTACCAAATACATATGTAATTGTATGCCAATAATCATCTTGAATCGCTGCCGCCTTGGATGACTGATTATAATTTATCGTCTTTCCATCTACCGTATCTCTTACTTCTACACCAACCGTTCCAGATGCTGGATTCACATAGGCAACTGCATAAGAATTATCGCGTCCCTCCTGCGTAGATGATAAAGAAAATAATGCAGACAAGCCTTGACTTGCATCCTTTGCACGATAGCGTACCGTAATCGTACCCTTTTCCAGACCCTTTAATGCATCCAAATATTCCGTTGCATTTACTGAATCACTTGCAGTATTCATTGTAATACGTTCGTTCTTATAAATAAGATTTCCTTCTTCTGGAATCTCTGATTCTTCACCTGGAGTAATTGTCCTTGCATAAATATTTTTTACTGTTCCATTAAAATACCAATTCTTTGCATCATTTGTTCCATGACCATTTCTTTTCATTCCGCCAACTGTGAAATAATCTGGCATATACGATGCATTATTTAAAAATACAAATCCACTATCCCATGACTGAATCAAATTACCATCATAATAAAGTTCAAATTTACTATTCGTTTTTACAACAAGTTTTAAATTATGATAATTTCCATCGGCAACCGTCTGGCTCAATGTAGCTGATTTCGAGAAATTCGCCGCCGTATCACGGAATTCAAATCCGATCTTATTATTTGCGACATATAATGTCATGTAATTATATTCATGAGCGGTACTATTACCAATTGTCATAAGCGACTGAATTGCTGTGTCTGTTGTCTTAAAATCAACCGACCATTCCATATCAGTCACGTCTTTTGTATACATTCCTACATGTTCTGACAAATCAACTACCGTATCAGCGGAATTGTTAATTGTCTTTTCTTCCTCAACAGTTACTTCTTGTATATTCGCCTCTCTCGCTGCCTTTTCCAATGCATTGGCATAAGCTCCATTCAAACCTGCCGCCAAGCTTCCATTCGGAATAACAGCTCCAGATACCAAGCTGGCACAACATAGCCAAGCAACTGTCTGCATCCACTTTTTCTTATTTCTTCGCATACAATGCCCTCCTTCTTCAAGAACCTTTGGTGTTATAAATTATAGCATGATTCTCCATGAATTTCTATCTTGTGTTTGTGCATTTTTACGTATTTTTTTTGCACAAACATCCGATTTTCTTATATTTTTCTTTTTTTATTGTTTATTTGTTATTTCTTTTAGGATGTTTTGTACAAATATATTCAAAATAAAAATTTACACATTTTTTCAATCTTATATTTTTGCATAAATCAAAAAAAATACAAATTAGGAAAAGCCCAAAGTTTTTCGTAAAAACCAGTTGATTTTTAAGTCTCACTCCGCTATACTCATAATAAGCGTAGAAAGCTGGAACATTCCATTTTCCTTTGAATAAGGAAATTTAATCTTTCACGCAAATGTAGATTGCACTACACTAATGGAAAGGAGAGTGGCGGAGTAAACGCCTCCGCTCATAGATGAAAATGAAAAAGTTAGAACAGTTATATGAAGGAAAGGCAAAGAAAGTTTTCTTAACGGATGATCCAGACGTATTAATTGTAGATTATAAGGATGATGCAACCGCATTTAACGGTTTAAAGAAAGGTACAATCAGCGGTAAAGGTGTTGTAAACAACCGTATGACAAACGTTGTATTCCAGATGCTGGAAAAGAAAGGTGTTCCTACTCACTATGTAAAAGAGTTAAGTGACAGAGAAACAGCCGTAAAGAAGGTTGAAATTGTACCATTAGAGGTTATTATCCGTAATGTAGCTGCAGGAAGCTTTTCAAAAAAATTGGGTGTAGAAGAAGGCACAAAGCTCTTAACTCCTACCTTAGAGTTTAGCTATAAAAATGATGAGTTAGGCGATCCATTTATTAACAGCTATTATGCATTAGCACTTGGTCTTGCAACTCAGGAAGAAATTGATACAATTACAAAATATGCATTCCAGATAAATGAAGAATTAAAGGCATATTTTGCACAAGTTAATATGGAATTAATCGACTTCAAGATTGAATTTGGAAGATTCCACGGACAGATTATTTTAGCAGATGAAGTTTCCCCAGATACTTGCAGACTTTGGGATATGGATACTCATGAAAAATTAGACAAAGACCGTTTCAGAAGAGATCTCGGCGGTGTAGAAGACGCTTACCAGGAAGTATTTAAGAGACTTGGTATCTAATAGTCTAATCAGATAAAACAAAAAACAGGCGGATGCGACATGTGGAAACATAAACATCCGCTTACTTAATATAACTAGGAGGAATTATTATGGCAACCGACCGTTATTCAAGCCCATTATCTGAGCGTTATGCCAGCAAAGAAATGCAGTATATCTTCTCTCAGGACAAGAAATTCCGCACATGGAGAACACTCTGGATTGCATTAGCAGAATCAGAAAAGGAATTAGGATTAAATATTACAGACGAACAGATCGAAGAATTAAAGGCACACAAAGATGATATTAATTATGACGTAGCAAAAGAAAGAGAAAAATTAGTACGTCACGACGTTATGTCTCATGTCTATGCATATGGTGTACAGTGTCCAAAGGCAAAGGGCATTATCCACCTTGGTGCTACAAGCTGCTATGTCGGAGACAACACGGATCTGATTATTATGACAGAAGGCTTAAAGCTTGTAAAGAAGAAATTAGTCAATGTTATCAATGAATTAGCAAAGTTTGCAGACAAATACAAAGCACTTCCAACACTGGCATTCACTCATTTTCAGCCTGCACAGCCAACAACAGTTGGTAAGCGTGCAACACTTTGGATGATGGAGTTAAAGCTGGATTTGGATGATCTTGATTATTTAATCAGCACAATGCGTCTGTTAGGTTCTAAGGGAACAACTGGAACACAGGCATCTTTCCTAGAATTATTTGACGGAGATCACGAAAGAATTAAAAAACTCGATCAGATGATCGCAGAAAAGATGGGATTTGAAGGTGTTTATCCAGTATCTGGACAGACTTATTCTCGTAAAGTAGATAGCCGTGTATTAAATGTATTAGCAGGAATCGCACAGAGTGCACATAAGTTCTCAAACGATATTCGTCTGTTACAGCATTTAAAAGAAATCGAAGAACCATTTGAAAAGAACCAGATTGGTTCCTCCGCAATGGCATACAAAAGAAACCCAATGAGAAGTGAGCGTATCGCATCATTGGCAAATTATGTAATGGCAGATGCCATGAATCCAATGCTTGTATCTTCTACACAGTGGTTCGAGCGTACATTAGACGACTCTGCAAATAAGAGAATCAGTGTACCAGAAGCATTTTTAGCAATCGACGGTATTTTAGACCTTTACTTAAACGTAGTAGACGGTCTTGTTGTATATGATAAAGTAATCCGCAAGCATTTAATGGCAGAACTTCCATTTATGGCAACTGAAAATATTATGATGGATGCCGTAAAAGCAGGCGGCGACCGTCAGGAACTGCATGAAAAGATTCGTACACTGTCTATGCAGGCAGGTGCCAATGTAAAAGTAAATGGTTTGGATAATAATTTATTAGAGCTGATCGCAGCAGATCCTGCATTTAACTTAACATTAGAAGAATTACAGCAGACAATGCAGCCAGAAAAATATACTGGCCGTGCAAAAGAGCAAGTAGAAGAATTTTTAGCAGAAGTTATCGCTCCAATCTTAGAGGAAAACAAGGAAATCCTTGGAATGACTGCTGAAATTAACGTATAATTACACAATGATTTACAAATAAGTCTCGTATTCTTATACCTTTTCATAATTGAAATCCTTTCGTTTGTTGTAGGCTCCTCCCACTGCCTTCAGGCGGTGGGAGGAGCCTTGTAAATCCGAAGCCATTAACCTTGGCTTTCGATGTACTTTTGTATCGTTACTGATGATACTTCTCCAATACTGCAAGCAAAGTAGCCGTCTGACCAAAATATCTTTTTCTTCCAATACTGTTTAGACAAGAATGAACTGTATTTTTGCCAAAGATAATAAGTCGTTTCCTGTTTTACTATTTTAACGATGTCGCAAACTCTATCTGTTGTATCGTAACTCAAAAGAAAATGTATATGGTCTTTATCGGTTTCCATAGCGATGATTTCGTATCCGTTAGCATTTGCAATATCGAAAATCTTTTGTTTAACATCATCAGCGATAGAACCTTTTAGCAGTTGTTTACGGTATTTTGTAACCAATACTATATGTACTTTCAGACTGTATTTGCGTCTGTTATGGCGATTGTATCTATTATCCATATTAGCCACCTCGAAATATTGACATTCACTAATTATTATGATATAATAACTTTAGTGAAATATCAATGAAAGGAATACATCTATGGAGCAGATGACTATAACAGCAAAGGTTCAAATAATTGCAGCTGATACAGACAAAGTTCTGCTTGATGAAACTATGTCCGTGTATCGTGATGCCTGTAATTATGTTTCAGAATATGTATTCCGCACACATGACCGGAAGCAGTTTTCGCTTAATAAGGTTTTGTACTCCACACTTCGTGAGAAGTTTGGACTTAAATCCCAAATGGCACAGTTTGTATTCAAGACAGTCATTGCAAGATACAAAACCATTCTTGAAAATCAGAACGAGTGGATTAAGCCATCATTCAAAAAGCCACAGTACGACTTGGTTTGGAAAAGGGATTATTCTTTAACCCAAAACTGCTTTTCTGTGAATACACTTAATGGCCGTGTTAAACTGCTGTATTTCGCTGATGGTATGTCGAAATACTTTGACCATACAATCTATAAGTTTGGAACTGCCAGACTTGTAAATAAGTACGCTAAGTATTATCTCCATATACCAGTAACTTATGATGTCGAAGAAAGCAGTATTTCCGACATCTGTAATGTCGTAGGTATTGACAGAGGCATTAACTTTGTCGTTGTAACTTATGACAGCAATCACAAGTCTGGATTTGTTAGTGGTAAGTCTGTCAAGCAGAAACGTGCGAACTATTCCAAACTCCGTAAAGAACTCCAAATGCGTCAGACCCCATCTTCGAGATGAAGAACCAAAGCTATCGGTCAGCGAGAAAACCGGTGGATGCAGGATATAAACCATCAGGTATCAAAGGCACTCGTTGAACAAAACCCAAAGCATATGCTCTTTGTATTGGAAGATTTGTCAGACATTCGTAATGTTACAGAGTGTGTCAGAACCAGGTACCGCTATGTTTCTGTATCGTGGTCGTTCTATGACCTTGAACAGAAGCTAATCTACAAGGCCAAACAGAACCAGTCTTCCGTAATTAAAGTAGACCCTCGTTATACGAGTCAGTGTTGCCCAATTTGTGGACATACTGAAAAGTCTAACCGTAATAAGAAAATACATCTGTTTTCTTGCAGGAACTGTGGCTATAAATCTAATGATGACCGCATTGGAGCTATGAATCTGTATCGCATGGGAATAAACTATCTCGCTGATAGCCAAGTACCTAATACAGTTGTGGCAGAGTAAACTTTGTTGCAAAGGGTGCCGTTAACCACCCTATGATGTAACGCCACTTTAGATAGCGATATCTATCGGGGTGAAAGGTCGGAGGAGTAATCCGTTACTACGACTGGGCAGTTACAAGCCCATGACCTTTAGATCGTGGGTAGTTGACGAAAAGATAGCCAAACGGATTTTAAACGTCCACTTTAGTATAAGAATAAGGGGCTTATTTTTTTGCAAATCTAGTTATTTTTATAAATCAAGAAAGCAATATCAACTTATTCCAAAAAAAATTTTCCAATTTTGTTTCTAGTAAGTTGCTTCCCATTTTTTTCAATTTATGCTATCTTTATATTATAACGTATAGTTAAATATAAGAAATAAAGGAGAGGAAACCAATGCACAAAATGAATTCTATCAAAAAAATAGCCGTTGCTTCCATCGCAGCATTATTCATCGGAGTAATTGTCATCCCAACGGGAACACCAAAGCCAGATACAGATCCTACTGAAACAACAGAGGCTACTGAGCCAGGTATTTCCCCATTAAGCGATGATCCTCTTGAAGATTAAACTATTTACTCAAACTTCACATATAATAACTATTTATCTGTGAAGTTTGAGTTGTTTCATGTATCTTAATGTTCTTTTAAAAATTTTACATAGAATACATTATTTAATGCTCTTGCAATAATTTTTGCTTGATGAAGTTTCTTTTCACAACTATCTTCTCTTTGAATTCTTCCTGAATCTTTTAACATCTCTTGTTCTTTATTCCACGCAATACTATAACAACATCGTACAATTCTTTCCATTTTACCTTGCTTTAAAAAATATTGAATACCTTCATAAGCCTTTTGAGTTGATTTTTTATAATCCTTATTATTTCCAATTACACTTTCATAATTTACTAATATTGTATTATATTCATCATACTCTATATACTTATATAATTCGTTTTTCTTATAACTATTTATTATTCCCTCCCATATAGACAGGGCTTTTTTATACTCCTTCTGTTTTGCATAACCAGTTGCTAAATTATTTAGTATTTTTATCTCTTGTTTTAATAACAATCGTTTCTCAAGTTTTTTTGTTTGATACTCTGGAAAAGTATAGTATAATGCCTGCTTCAATTGATCCTGAGCATCTTTTAATGATATTTTACCTAATTCTCTATCTAATATCGTATGTACTCTTAAAAAATATTGACAGTTTTCTGGACAATATTCTATCAACCGTCGTTCTTGAAACTCCCGATCTAGTTGTTCAAATAAAGCTTGCGCCTTTTTGTGTTGATTCCTTTTAATGTATTTATCTATACGATCTTTCTTTCTAATATGATCTGTGTTTGCTCCGTGAAGTTGGGTAATGTAATAAGTAGGTGGCAATCCCATTTTTTCCATCCATCTAGGAAATGTTTTTACTGGACATCCCCCTTCTGTCTCAATCCTAAAAAATGCTTGACTACTGCAAATATCTTCTCGAAATTTTTTTTTCGATATACCACAAAATTCTCTATATCGCCAAAGTAATTCATTGAATATATAGCAATTCTTATATTTTTCTATAGGATATATTTGATATGGATTTATGCCACATTCTTCGTATAATTCTATAATTACTTGATGTTCTGTTTGTATTTGCTTTAATCGCTTTCTTCTGGCAGCACTTAATTTACGGTTTTGTACGGAAATTTTTTCTAACTTTATATACTGATCTTGAAGTTCCGTTAAATATGATAATTCTGCATTAGAATATAAAATTTTAATTCCAGTTATAGCATAATATCTCGCATCCTCATACTGCTCTTTTACCTCATATACTTTAGAAAGCTCCAAACATGTATATGGCATATACATACAAATTAATTTTTGCGATATATTACGCCCTTTCATATAATCAAACACTTGCTTTAATAATTTTTTTGCACGTATTAATTGATTCTTTTTTCGATAACAGGATGCTAATAAAACAAACAACTCCATTTCTTCTGGAGCCAAACATAGCTCCTCCAATGGTTTTGCTCCAAATTCAGGAACCGTACATGCAATTGCATCTTTTAAAACCGCAATCTGTAAATTTACATTTCCATTTCTTTGTCTCATAATAAGAACATGCATTTTTCCAACAAATTGACGATGAATTTGATGTTCATTCATTGTCTCCTGCTCATATTGACGCAGTAATTGTTCTGCTTTATCATATTCCTTGTTATTATAGGCTTCATATATCTTTTCCCGCTGAACAAAACGCTCTGCATCTTTTTTTAAGATGATCATTTCTATTTCACCAGGATCCAAACCTATTCTTTTTAGAATTCGGTCTATTACAATTTTATCATCTATGTATTGTCCCCTATCCAATTTGTAGAAACTAGTGAGGGAAAGAACACCTTTTACAATATTCCTTAATCGATCTCCATTTTCTTCTCGTTTGTATTCAATTAAACACTTTAAATCTTTTTTGTACAAATTTTCCCTTACCATCATCCAAAAAAACAACAACACCTTCTTTTATATAGCAAAACAAAGATATTGTTATACCCCTTTCTATTTTTGACAAGTTTGTATAATTGCAAAATTCTGGTTATTGAACTTTGCAATTACTTATTTAATGATTTAATGAATTCTATTTTATTAACATCATACTCCAAAAAATATTCCCTTAATTCAAAAATATACTATATTGCATGATTTTTCTATAAAATCATTTTACAAAATTTGACATATTTTTCATTTATCTATTGTATAACTCATCTCTATGTTTCTTTAAAAATTTAATATAAAATTTATCACGTGTTATTCTAGCCAAGACTTCTGATTGTTTTAACTTTTCTTGACACAAGTTGCTTTTCGTTATATCTTTACTCTGTTTTTTTAGTTCCTGTTCATGATTCCAAGCAATATTATAGCAACAATTCAACAATCTCTCAATATTTCCCTCTATCAGTAAATGTTGAATAATCTGATATTCTTTTTTCGTTGACTTCTTATAATATCCCTCTGAACCGATTGCACTAGCTGAATTAATAACAATCATATCATAATTATTATATTGTGCATTCTTACAAATCCAACTGTTTTCATAATTTTTCTCTACTTTTTCCCAAATTTTTAATGCTTTGCTATACTGTTTCTCATTGCAAAGTCCTGCTGCCATATTATTCAAAATCTTAATCTCCTGTGACAGCAGTGGGTAAGTTTCGATATCAATGTTTTTAGGTACGGTGAGATAAAATGCATTTTTCAATTGTTGTTGAGTTTCTGCTACAGACTTTTTATAAATATTTCTTTGTAATATCACCCTTACTCGTTCAAAATACTGTGCATTTTCTGGACAGATTGTTTTTAATCGTTTTACCTCAAATGTCTTTTCTAATTGATTGAATAGTTTCTCTGCTTTTTCAAATTGTTGTTTTCTAATATAATATCCAATTCTAAAATAAGTACGAAGGTGATCAGTTGTACATCCATGCAGCTGTGTAATGTAGTAGGATTCTGGCCATCCAAATTTTTGCATCCATTTTGTGAACGTTCTTTTTGGTCCTGTTCCTTTTTCGATTGAAAGGAATGCCGTTAAGCTGCAAATATCTGCACAAAATTGTTTTCGCTCCATCTTAGCAAGTTTACGGTGTGTTTTTAATATCTCACTGAAAATATAGCAATTATAATATTGTTCGATTGGATAGAGGCGATATGGATCAAGTTCAGATTCATTGTATAAAGCGAGTATAACCGCTTTCTCTTCTCTTACTTGTTCCATTTTCTTTTTGCGTGCAGAGCTTATTTTTTTGCCACATGTCATATATTTCTCAATATTCAAATACTGCTGCTGTAATTCTACTAAATACTGCAATTCTCCACTGCAGTATAAAATCTTTATTCCAGTCCATGCATAATATTTTGCATCTTCGTACTGACATTTGGCTTCACATACTTTTGATAATTCCAAACTTGCAAATGGTACATATTTACTGCGCAAACTATAAGACATCTTACGTTTTTTTGCATAATAAAATACTTCTTCCAATAAAAACTTTGCGCGTGTTAATTCATTTTTTCTTCGATAACAGGATGCTAACAATATAATTAATTCCATTTCTTCTGGAGCAAGGGAAATAGTCTTTAGCGGAACTTTACCAAAGTCTGGCACCGTATACTCTATTGCCTCTTTCAATATCGGAATAATCAAATTCATATTTTTCTTTTGCTGAATCATCATCCACGCACGCATTTTTTTCGCAAATTGGCTATGGATTTGATGCATATCTTTTGTTTCTTCTTCGTATTGCTGAATCAATTGTTCTAACTGATCATATTGTTTTTTATTATAAAGATCGTACATCGCACATCTTTTTTGAAATCTCTCTTCATCCCTTGAAAAAATAATCATTTCAATTTCTGCTGGATCAATTCCTACTCGTCTTAAAATACGATCCATCACGATTTTATCTTCTGGATAATAACCAATATTCATGCGATCCACGCCGCTCAATGGAATAATTGCATGGGAAATGTTCCATAATCGCTCTCCATTTTCTTCTCTTCTGTAATCAATCAATTGTCTCAGATCTTTTTGATAAAGCAGCTCTTTCTCCATTTTATTTTCTTCCATATCTCTATCCTCTCTGTTTCGGTATCTCTCCATTCCTTTTAACATAAAATTGCCTTTTTCAATGAAAATGAATAAATCCATTTTTCGATTACGGGTTTTTGACTAAGCATTATCAACGCCTTTTCATAATAATCCAATTGCATCTGATACCGCTGTATTAATTGCTGTTCTCCCGTTTCTTTCTCCACATAATCCGTCTTATAATCAATCAAAATCCATCCATTTTCTTGTTCAATCGCAGCATCAATTACGCCTTGCAGCATCACAATCTCTGTCTCTCGTTCATTTATTTCTTTATATACTTCCTGTGGAGAAACTCCAATAATAAACTGCTGCTCTGTCTTTAGCGTTCCTTCTTCTCGTGCTTTTTGCAGACGTTTTCCAAGAGGACTGCGATAAAAAGAGACGAAATCCATTGTCCACACAGCTGATCTTTCTTCTTCTGTTAAAATCTTTTGTTTTAATAAACGATCCAAATCAGCTTCCATAGAAGCTTTTTTTACTGGCATTGTCGGGATTAAATGCTGCAGAATTTTATGATATACGGTACCTTTCCACGCTCCATGCTTTGCTGTTTCCTGTTCTGCTCTTAAAAAACGCGGAATCGTTATTTCATTGTTCTCTGGTACAATCGACGCAACATTTTCCTGCTCTAAATGAAGTCGTTTTAACTGGGAAACTGAAACAGTCGCCTGAATCTGTTCGATATCTTTGTAGGGATATTCAAATGCAAACCTCTGCTGAATTTGCTTCTGTGCCTCTTCATCATAAACAACCGAACTGTCCCATTGTTCCAACACTTCTTTCGCAACCTGATCTGCAGCCTCTTCTCTTGCCGCCGACAATAAAATATCGCCTTGCTGAAACAATATCGTTTGAATTTGCACTTGATCGTGCCAATGTGGATTCGTAAATGGTGCTGATAATTCTAACTGTCTATAAATATCAGAAAATTTTTGTTGTTTTGCAAAAACAGGAATCAGCCAATCAAGATAACAAGTCGCTGCACTTAATGATGCCGCCGTATCATGAAATGGATCCATCTGAGAAAGCTTCTTTTTCAAATACTCATTCATATTTTTTCTTGACCCGACAATAATCAGCTTTTCTTTCGCTCTCGTCAATGCAACATAGAGTACACGAAGCTCTTCCCCTAAATTTTCTAATACTGTCTTTTTCTGAAAAATTCGCTTCATCAGCGTTGGAGTTCGTATTCGCAGTTTTGGATTAATATAATCAATTCCAATTCCAAAATCAGCGTGAAATACAACACGGCTTCTTGAATCTTGCTGATTGAACATTTTGGATGCTCCTCCTAATATTACAATCGGAAATTCCAATCCTTTGCTTTTATGAATACTCATAATACGAACCGTATTTTCATTCTCCCCTGCAATTGTCGCTTCTCCATAATCAACCGAAAATTTTTGCAGTTTTTCAATATAACGGATAAACCGAAACAGTCCATGATCACTCATTCCTTCAAATTGAATTGATTTTTCTACAAGCATATCAACATTTGCTTTTCGGCGTTCTCCTGTGGGCATTGCTGCCACATAATCATAATATCCCGTCTGCTCCAATAATAGCAAAATCAATTCATGAAGTGGTAAATAGCGTGCTGCTTTTCTCCATTGTTCTAATTGTTCTGAAAACTCATTCAATCGCTGTGCTAACGGATCGTCTTTAAAATGTTCTTTATAAAAACAAAATGCACCGTATAACCCATTTCCCATCTCTTTTGCCTTATACGGAAGCTTCATCTGTGCCAACTGTTCATTTGTAAGTCCAACAATCGGTGAATGCAGTACGGCTGCAAATGGAATATCTTGAATTGGATTGTCAATAACTCGAAGCAAGTTTAATACCGTCTGAACTTCAATCGTAGTGAAATATCCGTTTTGCGATTCTGCATAGGCAGGAATTCCCTGGCTCATTAATACTTCAACAAATGGATCTGCCCATCCGCTGATCGTTCTAAGCAAAATCACAATATCTCGATATTCCGCCCTTCGATATTGATTTTTTTCCTTATCCCAAACATACTGTCCATCTTCTGGGTCTGTCAGCTGACAAATTCGCTGTGCAATAAGCCGTGCTTCCCATTCTCTGTCAGTCATCTGCTGTTCTGCCGTTTCTTCTTCCCAATCATCCCAATCATCCGCATATTCTCCATCTAAGGAAAGCAGCAATAATTCGGTATTTCCTCCTACCTTATGATTTGTGTCTTTGTATTCTAATCCCGGATGCAGTGCCGTCTCCTCTGTATATTCAATATTTCCAAGTTCTTTTTTCATAATCTGATAGAAAATATAGTTCA
Source organism: Clostridiales bacterium (assembly GCA_022778745.1). Lineage (GTDB taxonomy): Bacteria > Bacillota > Clostridia > Lachnospirales > Lachnospiraceae > Fimimorpha. The sequence goes on along the minus strand of JALFSR010000086.1, from coordinate 31,015 downwards.
CACTGTTTAATACATCTGCACGACTTCTAAAATTTTGATGCAATTCAATTTTTTGATGCTTACTCTCTTCTGTCGTATACGTTTCATATTTTTCCATAAATAACTCGGGTCTTGCCAGTCGGAATTTATAAATGCTCTGTTTTACATCACCTACCATAAATATATTTGGACGTCCAAACCGTTCAGATGAAACTGCATGTAAGATAACTTCCTGTACATAATTACTGTCTTGGTATTCGTCAATCATTACTTCTTCAAATAAGTCTGCATACTGATCAGCAGCTGCCGTTGGACAAATCTCTTCTTTTTCTGTCCCATCTTCCTGCCCCACGACTTTTCGCTCTACAAGAATCTGCAGTGCCAAATGCTCCAAATCGTGAAAATCTACAATGTTTCGTTTTCGCTTTTGTTCTGTATAACAATTAGAAAACTCAATCGTAAGTGCAATCAGTTCTTCTGCTGCTTCTCTTGCCCCCTGCAGATCAGAAAGCACCTGTTCTGGCTGTTTTGCAAAATATGTCTTTGCAATTGTCTTAATTCCACTTTTTACCTGGTTGCGCAGCAAAGAAACCTGATCTGCCTTTTCCTGACTATACGTATCACTCTTCTTTCTGCGAGGCTTTATCTCAAATTTTATATTAGAAAGTACTTGTGCAGCATCCGCATAATGATTGAGTTGTTTCACTGCTTCTGCAATTCTGCTGCGTTCCTTATCAAACTTTTCAATATATGGCTCTGGACCATCTTCTTCTTCGCAAATAGCTAAAATTCGGTCATAAACTGCGACATACTCCTGCATCTGCGTCTGAATATACTGCATAAAAAACTGCATCCATGCTTCTTGTTCCATCTGTTCAAACGAATCAGCACAATACTGCTTTCCTGCATCTTCCAGCCATTGCTCCGGCCATGGATAGCTTCTTGAAAACTCATAGCACTGTAAAATTAAATCCATTAATCCACTATCATCTCGTCCCACTGCATATGTTTCCACAAAATGAAAGAACTTATCCTCTGCCATTTTATAATGTGCTTCCAGCATCTCCTCCAGTACATCCACTTTTAATAAGTTCAGTTCCCCCTCATCTCCAATCCGAAACGCTGGGTCTAACTCAATCGTATGAAAATGACTGCGGATTACTGATAAACAAAAACTGTGAATTGTTGTAATCTGTGCATGATGAATTAGTGTGAGCTGTCTTTGCAAATGCACTTGCTCTGGATTTTGCTCCACTTTTTCTTCCAATGCCTGACGAATTCGCTCTCTCATCTCCCCCGCCGCTGCATTCGTAAATGTCACGATCAACAGCCTGTCAATATCAATCGGATGCTTCTTATCACTGATCTTAGCTAAAATACGCTCTACAAGCACTGCGGTTTTTCCGCTTCCGGCAGCAGCAGAGACCAAAATATCTCGATCTCTCAAATCAATCACTTGCTGCTGTTCCCTTGTCCATGAAAATGCCATAATAATCTCCATTTGATGCAATTACTTTTTGACACCATTCAAACAATTTTTATTTGTTCTGCAAATTTGTTTATATAAACAGCAAAGCGGATATTTAGAATCCGTTTTGCTGTTTACTTGTCCTGCACTTAAATTCGTTCAAAATCAAATGCACCATGCTTACAAATTGGACAAATAAAGTCTTCTGGGAGTACTTCTCCCTCATATACATAACCACAGATTTTACATCTCCAACCTTTTGCCTTTGTCTTCTCTGGCTTTGGTTTGATATTTTTATGATAATATGCATACGTAACGGATGGAACATTAGATAATACATCTGCGTCTGTAACGTCTGCCACAAATAACGTATGTGTTCCAAGATCATAAGAAGCCACTACTTTTGCGCTAATATATGCATTTGCATACTTAGATAAATAAACAAGTCCGTTCTCTGCTCTTGTGTAATAGTCACAGTCAGTAAACTTATCTGTCGTCGCTCCAGTCTGGAATCCAAAACGCTTGAATACTTCAAATGGTGTCTCTTCTGATAAAATAGATACGTTCATCATACCTGTTTCCACAATCATATCATGCGTATAATTTGCCTTATTTACTGCAACCGTAATACGATTTGGTGTTGTAGTAACTTGTTGTACTGTATTCACAATACATGCGTTATCCTTTTCTCCTCTTTTTGCGGATAATACAAATAATCCGTAAGTTAATTGAAACATTGCTGCTTGATTCATAATGATTCCCCTTTTCTTTGTTTTATTTTTCCGTACCTTCCTCATTTTTTCACAATTATATTTTTATATTAACAGATATTGCAAAAAAATTCAACTACTATTAAAAGCATCGCCCCATAACTTTCTATAAAATCACTTTAGAGACGATGCTTTTTATTTACTTTACGTAAGTTTCAACTATTTTCGACGACTAGGAGTTTGCTTCTTCCTCTCTCCTATGCTAATCTTCCACGATCTCTTTTTCCTTCTTACAATACCGAACGAGTTTCACACAACATTGGTTCTATGTCAAGAAAAAGCACAAATTAAATATGCCTTTTTTTCATGTTTCCAATTTTATGTTAACTGACTAATGCCTTATCCTTTCCTTTTTGTATCTCAAAATAGTCTGCCTCATATTGATCTGGCGAAAGATATCCACAGTGGCTATGAATCCTTACTCAGGAAACTCCTCTTATTTAGTTAAATAACATGATATTCTTTTAAAAGTTTTTCTATTTCTGTACCACGTACTTTTTTGATCGCTTCTTTTAATACAATTTTCTCTTTTAATCCAAGATTTAATTCTGTTATTTTCTTTCCATCCATTAATTGTACAGTCGCATTTAACAAATCTCGAATATCATAAACGCTGCCCCATACTTCTGGTACACCACGATCAATATTCAACAATGTGTACACGGCTTCCATACCAGTACGAATAGAATACTCAGTTGTAAAAATTGTATCTCGTTTTGTCTCAGCAAACTGACCAAGAAATGCAAAATTTACACTTCCCTCTGGCACTACTGCTGGGCGGTCTCCCGCACTGCGAGGCATAAAAAATGCAGTAATATAAGGCATCATACAAGGAACTGTATTCGCACTATGTTCTGCCATTTCTTCAATTTGATCTTCTGGCACTCCAAGATGATACAGCCATTCCATACAAATTTCTTTACCTGTACATTCTCTCATTGTCTTTTTCACAAAATTTCCTGGCTTATCACTAAACAGACCATAAATCCATCCTACTAACTGACCCTTTGGTTGATTACGAAACTGTGGCTGACGGTTAAATGTCCAGCTTAACAGCCAATTAGAATCTTTTACAGTTACAATACCACCTGTTACTACACCTCCACTAAATGGATCTCTTTTACAAATTTTTTCAACATAAGGCGGAATTTGATCATCTAATGTCGTTACCGTTGCAGACATCCAATTGCTTTGCTCTGGATTACTGCAAAATTTATCTGGATGTCCAAATGATGAATCTTGTGCTGCAATCTTTTTCCACATATCCCATCCGCCGCCTGGCTTATGCTCTGTGTGAAACTCTGCTGGATGATTTTGATCTCCTATTGAAGAATTTTCCACACATCCACCATTCGTAATAAATACAAGATCGTTTTCCGATATATTAATCCATTCCTCTTCTCCATCATGCGTACATACAATACGTGTCGCAAGCTTTGTATCACCTTGAATAGAAAATTCTACATTTTCCACCTTTGTACCATAATGAAATTGTACTTGATGATCTTCTAGATATTTTGTCATTGGAAGAATCATTGATTCATACTGATTGTATTTTGTGAAACGCAGTGCTGTGAAATCTGGAAGTCCTCCAACATGATGAATATACCGCTGCAAATAAAGCTTCATCTCTAACGCACTATGCCAATTTTCAAATGCAAACATTGTACGCCAATACAACCAGAAGTTTGATTCAAACACTTCATCATCAAATATTTCATCAATTCTCTTATCATACAATGCCTCATCTGGTGTGAAAAATAATTTCATAATCTGCATTGCTGCTTTTGTTGATAAATTAAATTTTCCATCTGTATGCGCATCTTGTCCACAATCAATCGTTGCTCGCATCAACGAATAGTTTGGATCTTTTTTATTTAACCAATAATACTCATCTAATACACTGACTCCTTCTGTTTCAATTGATGGAATCGAACGCATCAAATCCCACATACACTCAAAATGGTTGTCCATCTCACGACCGCCACGCATAACATATCCTATATTTTCAAATTCATATCCATCACAGGCACCACCTGCCAACTGTTCTTTTTCTAAAATGTGTATGCGGTCACCCTTCATCTGGCCATCTCTTACAAGAAAACATGCCGCTGCTAATGCAGCTAAACCAGAACCTACAATATATGCAGATTTGCAATCTACCCCTTCTGGTTTTTCTGGACGTGCAAATGCCTCATAATTTCCACTGCTATAATACATAAAATTACTCCTCTCATCATTTTTATTTTTTCATATGATAGTATTACTTGTTTCTGCCTTTACTATAACTAATTTCCTATTTCGATACAATAAACAAATAAACGACAGTGTCTAATTTTCCACTTATTTGTCTAAATTTTATAAAGTGAACACTCAAAATCCTCTTCGCTGTTTTTTTCCTCTATTACCATGTTCCTTCCATTTCTGCACTTCGTTTTAACGCAAATACAATCGTTCCATTAAATAATTTTCCAATCCGCCGTATCACTTTTTCTGGATCTGCTTTCATTCCAGAAGCAATCCATTTTAGAAGCATCTGGGTCAATGCACTCTGATAAAAAGCGACAATCAATTTCTTATCTGCCTTTGATGCCCGAATCTCTTTACTTTGATTCTCTACATAATAAGTCATTACTCTTCCCGCAACCGCATAAAGATAATTTTCAACACGCTCTTTCTCCATCGAATGATACACATGATAGATTGCCTTTTTATTTTCAATTGCAAAGTGTAGTGCAACTAGAAAACTTTCTTCCCACGACAATGTATCATTATATTCCTCTATGACACGCTGAAGCTCTGTCTGGAAAATTTCTTCAATAATCGCATAAATATCTGCATAATAATAATAAAATGTATTTCGGTTAATTTCACATTCTGCAACAATATCTTTCACTGTAATTTTATTCAGTGGACGTTCATTCAACATTCGTACAAATGTTTCTCTTATTTCTTTTCTTGTATATTGACGTGCCATTATTTCCTCCTGAATACTTTTATCTGCTAAATTAATATTTTCTCATTCTTTATAAAAAGCTTTCTCTAGTTCCTTTTATTTTACTGCACTTTATATTCAAATTCAAGAAAATCGTTGTTTTCGTTTCGTAGAGAAATTCAACTATTATAAAAAGCATCGCCCCATGACTTTCTATCAAATCACTTTAGAGACAATGCTTTTTATTTATTTTACGTAAGAAACACAAAAAACTTCATTTTCAATTTTTATATTATAAACAAATTACTGTCCATTTCGCATTTTTTTCCTACTCGTAAGCATGTATCCTGCTGTGAGAGCAGTGAATGGCGCTACTGTTACAAGTCCAAAACTTCCTACAACAGTATCTAATACTTCTGCTGCAACATATTTATAATTGAGTATATGATCAATCGGCGTTCCTTGCGCCATAAACACCATAAGCAATGTAATATATCCTCCAGAATATGCAAGCAGTAATGTCGTTGTCATCGTCCCCATCGCAGCTCTTCCAACATTCATCCCAGATTTTGCAGCTTCTTTCCAGTTTATATCTGGCTTTTTTTGCACTACTTCATAGACTGCTGATGTGATGTCTACAGATAAGTCCATCATCGCACCCGATGCCCCTATAAAAATACTGCTCATAAAAATTGATGTCAGATCTAAATGTTGAAATCCACTGTAAAGCAATGATTCCGAATTTGGCATAACTGCACCATTGATTTGAAATAGATCAGTAAACAGCATTCCAAGAATACATGTCGTAAAAATTCCAAGCAGCGATCCAAGAATCGCTGTAACTGTTCTTTTATCAAACCCATAGACAAAATAAATGATTACTGCGGTAATCACTGTCGTAATTAATATTCCTATCCACACAGGAGAATAGCCTTTTAGATAGCATGGCACAAGAATTTTCCATATTGTAAGTATTGTAATAATAAATGAAAAAATAGCAAGTAATCCGTTTTTTCCTGCTATAAGAATCAATAGGACTGCAAATGCTGCCAAAAGCAATAATTCTTTATTCAAACGATAATGATCAGACATTACTACTGATGTAATATGATCACTTTCATAACTGATTGTAACAAGTGCCTTGTCACCTTCTTTATAAATTTTATCTTTTTCTAACGAACCACTTAAAAAATTGACCCCTTCTATCTCTCGTCCTTTAAATATTCCATTTTGAATGATCATTTTACATGATTGTTCTCCAGACTGAATCAGTCCTGACTGTTTAATTGCATCATTATTTACTTGAATAATCGTTGCTGTTGCGCGTTCTGTTCCTTGATAAATGAGGGCATCCTCATAGCCAGTTGGAATGACTATGAGGATTGCAACGAGTAATATACCAACAATTATTGTCAGAAGCGTCGATTTCTGTTTTTGAAAGAACATATGCTGCTTCATTTTATTTTCAGTTCACTCCTGTCAATTTTGCCATCTTATTATAAATTTCTGTATTATCATAATAACCTTCGAATTCTTCCTGTCCTGCACCCTCCACAAACACGCCGACTGGCAATCCTGTATGTGCATAAGATCCAAAGTTTACTCCACTTTTATTATTTAAAATATGTGTGATTGTAACGGTCAATGGTTCATAACTTCCATATTTGATGTATTCGTCTTGAGCAAACTCTTCTTCTTCGCCTGTCCGTGTCATTGTTGTGTCATAAGCAGCCTTTAATTGATCATATTCATACTGTGTCATAACAAGGCTTCCATCATCATTGGATTCTGGATGCTGATCAGCACTGTCTTTTTGTGCTGCATTGGAGGCTGCGTCTGACTCTGGTGCTTTTAATCCAAACAAATTTGTTACATCGTTCATAACAGTATTAAAGTCTGTTTTATTTTCCTTATAACCTTTTACATAATCAGAATCAAACTTTGCATAGGAAATTTTCTGATTATTAAAGTTTGTGAGAAACGTATCATAATTTGTTCCAGCAAAACCAATTGTCAGACCACCTGTTTCATGATCTCCTGTTGCGATAATCAATGTCTCATCTGGATGTTTTTCATAAAACTTTACTGCTTCTTCTATTGCACGATCTAATGCAACTGTATCAGTGATTGTAGCTGCTGCATCATTTGCATGGCATGCCCAGTCAATTTTTCCGCCTTCTACCATCATAAAGAATCCTTCTTCATTATCCAATACTTCAATTCCTTTTTTGACATAATCGGATAATGCCCACTGTCCGTCTGCAAGATCAATTTGGTAAGACATTGCATCACTGTCTGCAAGATGTTCGTCAATTACAATCGTCTTTCCATCGTCTGCGGTCAGTTTTTCTGCCTCTGCCTGTGTCTTAACTACTTTATATCCGGCTTCTTGTGCAATCTCATACAAATCTTTTTGATTTTTTTCTTTTCCAGTTGGACTAAGCAATCCTCCACCTGCAAAATAATCAAATCCACTCTCTACTAATTCTTGTCCAATTTCATAATAACTGCTTCTTGATGCCTGATGTGCATAAAATGCTGCTGGTGTTGCATGATTTAAATTTACACTGGAAATAACTCCGATTTTATAATTTTTCTGTTTCTTTAATTTCTCTGCAATTGTCTCATATTCCTGCGTAAAATCTTCACTTACATTAATACTTCCACTCCATGTCTTATTTCCTGTTGCAATGGAAGTCGCAGTAGAAGCGGAATCTGGTGCAAAAGAGGTACTATCGTATGTCTGAGCAGAACCAACGACAGGAAAATTCATCATTGTCAGATTGTTTTTGCTGGAAAGGATTGTTTTTTCCTCTTCCTTTACTGTTACTGTCTCAGCATTTTCTAGTGCTGCATTTGCACTTAAAAAATAGTTTGTCAACTGCACTTGCGGATAGCTCATACCATCTCCGATAAATAAAAATACATATTTTGTTGTTTTTTCTGTCTCAGCAGATACCTTTTCTGCATCATCTGTTTGATTACTCTTTGAAGTATCACTAATTGAATTTTCAATCGTTTTAGTAGCAGCTGCCGCCTGCTGTGCAGCTTCTCCATTTCCACACCCTGCTGTTATCCCTGCAATCATTGTCGCAGACAAAAGCAGTGCCAATACTTTTTTTCTCATTATTTACACCTCGTTTTTTTTCTTAACCTTATCAGAAATCTTTTTCTGACACATAGATGAAGATAAAATTTTTTATCCTCTTCATTTCGTTCACAGCAAGTATAAAAAAAAGAGTTTCCATTTTCTATCAAATTTATGTAAAATCTTATTTAAATTATGGAAAAGACAGTTAGGTATTTTAACATAAAATAAGCCAGTTCGAATGATTGACGAACTGGCTTATATGAGCAAACGAGATAGTTATACCCCATTTTTCGGACAAATATCATTTAAACAGCATCGATCACAATATGGCTTTGTTCTTGCTGTACAAATTTCCCTGCCATGCATTACGAGACGATGGCAAAAATCGCTTCCTTCTTCTGGCGGAATGATTTTCCAAAGTGCCATCTCCACTTTTTTCGGTTCTTTTATGCCATCGACTAATCCCATACGATTTACAAGACGAATACAATGAGTATCTGTCACAATCGCTGGCTTTCCAAACACATCCCCCATAATGAGGTTTGCGCTTTTTCGTCCTACCCCTGGCAGTTTCAGCAATACCTCAAAGTCATCCGGAACATTTCCATTATATTGATCGCGCAATACTTTCATGCAGGCACTAATATCTCTTGCTTTGCTGCGTCCTAAACCACATGGTCTCACGATCTGTTCAATATCTTCTACATCGGCTTCGGCTAACGCATTCACATCTGGATATTCTGCATACAGTTTTTCTACAATGACATTAACTCTTGCATCCGTGCATTGTGCTGCCAGACGTACACTGACTAATAATTTCCATGCTTCGTTATAATCTAATGTACATTCCGCAATCGGATATTCCTTTTTTAAGCGGTCAATAATTTCTAATGCTAATGCTTGCTTTTCCATAGTCGTACTTCCTTCTTGTTCCATTATTTTTCTGTGAGGCAAATAGTTGAAATCTGCTCATAAGCAAACATCTGCCCCTTCTCATTATTTTTCAGCTAAGTATTCTAAATTTGTCAGATACCAAGTTCCATCTTTATTCACAAAATACCATTTCATATTTCCAGGAAGTACTTCTTCTGTTACAGAAAAGCCTTGGAAATTTACATGAAAATTATAATGAACATCACAGCTGAAGCATTCGTTTGAATAATATTCAAAATTTGATACATTCATTGAATCAAATCCATAACTTGAAATATATTTTGTCGGATAAAATCCTGTCACAGTTAATTTCATATTTTCTTCTAATTCAGAGCCTGGCATAATATAATTATAAATTTGCTTACTTACGTCAATAAAATTCATAGCATAATTATTTGCAACACTTCCCACCATTGCTTTTAATGCTGCTGTTTCTTCCTCTGCCATTCCATAAGAAAATGTATACATATGTTCCTTTTGACTTAATACAACTGGCTTTCCATCAACACTATGTGCTGTGATTTGAGGCTTATTTAACAGTCCTGATACTTTATATGTCGTAGTAAGCGGTGCCTCTGGCAAATACGTCTGAATGCTTTCTAACTGTGAATAAGTGACATCGTCTTTTTCTATATATTCTTTCCCTAATTCATGACCATTTACACTTACTTTGACTCCCTTTGGCACAGTGATCGTATATACTGCAGTATCTGGAAGACATTCAGAGGCATCAAGTCTGTCAAATCCCCACACATCAAAGCGAAATCCATTTGAGCCGACTACTTTTAATATTACTTTTCCAACTGGCTGACCATCTGCCTTCACTGTATAGGTCGGTGTTGTATCCGTGTTTTCTTTTGCTTCCTCAAATGTCATCTGTTTTCCTTTGATCAATTCTTGATACCAGCTTGTCCAAACCGATGCATCTTCAAGATTTTTTGCATTGCCAAATGTCTGATCGCGAATTAATTTTTGAATATCTGTCTCATTAAATGACTGCATCACTTGTTCCATGCCGTGCACTGGCATTCCTTCTTCATAGTCTTTTATAAAAAACCAAAATGCACAAAGACCACCTGCGATTACTACAAGCACAGTTACTGCATAGATCAAAAGTCCCTTTTTAAATTTCGATTTTTTTGTTTTTTCTTTCATCTAAATATATCAAACAGAACCTGCAAATGATCCTGCCATCCTCCTTTCCATAGCCTATGCCTCTCTTAGTTTGGTGCAACAAGATATGCGGTTGGGCAAGTTCTTGGTCCTGTCGGAGAATATGGACTGTTGATTACTTCTCCATTATAAATCATCTGAGTTGACGTTCCACCATCCATTGCCGCTGCATTGACTGCACCATATTCTTGCATAATATAAACCAATTCTTTGAATGTCGCACCGATACTGTCTGCCTGCCTTCCATCTACAACTAAAAGCAGCACAGAACCGTCTGCACGCTGTCCAATCGCCGTTCTTGGATTTTTTCCGCCGCCATAAACGGATGTATCCGGAACGGAAAGTGGTTCTCCATTAATAATTAAAAATGGACCTGTTTCATGTAATGTATGTACACAATCGCGAATTCCCATCTCAATTGCCTGACGTAATGTCATCTTTCCGACAACAAGAACATTATCCTTATTAAATCCAGTTATGTTATACACTTCGTCCATACTTCCTGCAAGTACATTGCCTTGAGAAATTACACAGCCGACTGGCATCGCAGAATACGCATAACTTCCCATATCTACAAATTCTCCGCCATTGATTCCTCCGACTGCTCCATAACGCTTTGCAATCTCCGCAACGACTTTTCCAGTGCCTTCTTTAAATTCTTCCACTGTTCCTACAAAAATACGGGATGGATCTTTAACGATCATTATTTTTCCACGATATGTCGTTCCTGTTACTTCTTCAATCTGAATATCTGGAGTTGTCTGTTCTGGATCGGAAACTGCTGGCTGTTGTTCTGGATCTTGCTCAGATGTTTCTTCCTTTGGTATGTTAATTAATCCAACATCGGACACCGTACCTTGTGCTACTTCCTGCATTCGGTTTTTCTGTAATATTTCATCAATTTCCTGCTGAGACAAGTATAAGTTTGCAAGCCATCCCATTGCACTTGATTCTTGTACTGCACATACAAACTGCTGTTTTGCCGCAGCAGAAGGTCCATTTACAAGAATCCACATAACGCCATATAAACCGACAATGAGCAGCAATAATGTTACAAAGACTACAGCGAAAAATCGCAATATTATTTTTTTCATTTTAAAACGGCATATTTCTTTCTATATGCCTTTCTCCTCTCTTCTATTTTTGAAATACCCATCGTTTTTGGATCTGATAACTCAATAAAAATAAAATACAATCAACAATTGCTTTTATAATGACTGTCGTTCCATAACGCTCTAACTGCAGCAATGCAGTTAATCCCCATACTCCCACATACGATACCATCATCTGACAAATGCAAAGAATATAATATTTTACAATTGTCTTTTTCATTGGCTGTTCGGAATGAAATACTGCTTTATGATTGACAGAAAAGTTAAACAGCGAAGAACCTGCTCTTGCCAAAACTGTCGCAATTAAAATGGATTCCTTTAATGGTACAAACGATTTGCTTATCATTCCAATTACTGTATACAGTCCAAGGTCAAGCAAACACGATGCAGCCGAACTGAAAATAAATTTAAAGAAATATGCAAAAATTAATTTGTATATTTTAAAAGAATCAACCAACGGATTAAAATGAGATGATGCATTTTCTTCAATATAAACAGTCTGTATCGTCACTTCATAAAATGGAATTTTCTTCTCCTTTAACCGCAGCAGCATATTTGTCTCATATTCAAATCGTTCTCCGCGCAATGATATAAAGTCTTCTAAATATTGTCTTGGTATCGCACGAAGTCCTGTCTGTGTATCTGTAATACGAAGTCCACATATATAACGGAATACCCATCGTGTCATATTATTGCCAAACTTACTTCTTGGTGGAACATCATCTGCTGAAAAATCTCTGCACCCAAGAATAACCTGATTTTTTCGTTCCAGCATCGCATGTTTGCATGCAATAATATCTTCTGCTTTATGCTGATTATCTCCATCTACCGTAATAACCCCTACACTATTTGGACGATGTTCTAATACAAAAGAAAACGCTGTTTTTAATGCTCTTCCTTTTCCCCGATTTTGCTCATGTGTTAGAATCGTACACTGTGAATATTTTGCCGCCTCCTCAAATGGCTGCATATGTACATCATCGCTTCCATCATTTACTAATATAATATCTTCAAATCCGACTGCAATTAATGACTTCACTACTTGCATTAATTTTTGATCAGGATTCAATGATGGAATAATAATTGATACGTTACTTTCCATTACTCCTCCTAGTAGATTACTCTTTTTTATCCAATATCCCCCATTATACCTCACATATTGTATTTCATTTATGCAAAAACATAAGGAAATACTTTCATTGCTACCGCATACAAACCGGTGAAATACCCCTATTTGTGGTCTTGTTTTATCAACTTTATTATAACGAATGATCTCTGCAAAAACAAGAGATTTTTACACTATTATAATAATTTTTTTGATACCGGAAAACCCTTATTATACTGCAAAAAATATAAGGTTAAAATTGTTCTTTTTGCTTGACTTTTATATAGAAAAAAATATATATTAAATATAACTATACTTAAAAATTATATACAGGAGCAGAAAATGCGGATACTTAAAATCTGGCTCGCTGCCTTCAAAATACCATGTTTGTAAATTTTTATTTATATAACGAAATAAGTCAAATGATTGGGGTGCTTATGAGAAAACATTTATCTAACTATTTTTATTCTTTTTTTACTATATTATTTTCTGTATTTTGTTGTCTGTTTGTTGATTGTTCTGTTTATGCTGATGAGACAACAGCTCAATTTTTGGATGCTCAAATTACAATTAGTGATGGCAGTGATGCCTCAGTTTTAAAAGATCAATATCATTCTTCCAAAATCGCTTTACCTGCCGATACTGCAATTCAAATTCAGACATCCGATAAGATCGGAGCTATCTATATTATTTGGGATCATCCAGTATCTGGATGGACATTGTTAGAAGGTAATCGAACAAGTTCACATGGAGAGTATGGATTTTTGCATGAATATGTCCCTTTAAAACGTAATTCTGATCATATTACAATTCAAATTCCAGAAAGTGGTGCAACGATTTGCGATATTATTGTTTTATCCCCGGGAACTCCACCTTCTTCGATACAAATATGGGAACCTCCTTGCAAACAAGCCGATCTTTTGCTTTTATCTACTCATGCCGATGACGAGCATCTATTTTTCGGCGGAACGATGCCTTACTATGCTGGTGAAAAAGGACTTCATGTTCAAGTTGTATATTTTTGCAGTCATGCTGCCAATGAACCTTATCGAGAACACGAAAAACTCAACGGTATGTGGCTCGAAGGAGTCCACAACTATCCAGTAATGGGACATTTTCCAGATGAATATTCCACCTCTCTGGAAACCGCTCTGACACAGTACAATTATGACGAAGCTGTTTCATTTATCGTTACCCAGCTTCGCCGTTTTCAACCACTTGTCGCACTTGGTCAAGATCTTAATGGAGAATACGGGCATGGTTCTCACTGCCTTACCGCTAAAGCATTAACCGATGCTGTGCAGCTTTCCAACCAACCAGACTATGACATACCGAGTGCAGAACAGTATGGTGTTTGGAACGTGCCAAAAACGTATCTTCATCTCTATCCAGAAAACCGTATTCATATGAACTGGAATATTCCGCTGGAACATTTTGGCGGACAGACTGCCTTACAAATGGCAGATGCCGGTTACAAGACACATCAATCCCAGCAATGGTGCTGGTTCTATGTATCCGATTTGTATGAATACAGCTGTGCCGAATTTGGGTTATTCCGCAGTCTTGTCGGTCCTGATGTCATTGGCGGTGATTTTATGGAAAATGTCACACCTTATCCAGAGCAGCCCGAACCAACTCCAGAAGAAACAACAAGCATACACACTTCTTCAGCACAAACAGAAAAGTCCACAGTAAGTAAAAAAGAATCCACCAGCTCTGCAAAAACTACTCAGACAACTTCTGATGAACAGTCAAGTGAAGTAAATTCTTCCTCCAGTGAAATAACAGAACAATCACTGTCCCAATCATTTACTTCTTTTTTAAGCGGTATTCCAATTTCTTCTGGAATTTTCATTTTGCTCGTAATTATTATAATCATTATTATCTTCATCATTATTCTTATCTTACGATAAAATTATAAACAACAGCCATGATATACTTATAATAATCAATCATGACTGTTATTTTTCTATCTGTTTGTTATTTTTTTAATTATATTTTCGATATTTTTCTTATTGTTTTTATTTTTTTCTATTTATTGTTAAATTTATAACATGATCATAAGATCAACCGATCATGGATTTCATGCTTGCATGGAAAAGCATACTGTTGGAACCCGCAAAATATAATAAACTTCTCAATCTATTGCCATTGCCCAAAATTGCATATTTTATCTCGTTTCATTCCATTTTGTAATTTTTTCATTTTTTTCAAAAAAACCTATTGACATTCTCTTATTCACCTACTATAATCTAAACTATGATCGTTATTTTTTTAACGTTAATTAAATAACAAACCAAGCAAATCAATTACAGGAGGAATCTCAATGGAAAAGGAAGCAAGAACGATCCCAGCGATCATCGACACACCAGAGGCATTATCTGCAAAAATGAATGCGATGAAAGAAGCACAAAAGGTGTTCGCATCATATTCTCAGGAACAAGTTGACAAAATATTTAAAGCAGCTGCAATCGCTGCAAACAAAATGCGTATTCCACTTGCAAAACTTGCGGTTGAAGAAACTGGAATGGGTGTTGTGGAAGATAAAGTAATTAAAAACCACTATGCATCGGAATACATTTATAACTTTTATAAGAACACAAAAACTTGTGGTGTCATCGAAGAAGATGCTATTTATGGCGTGAAAAAAATAGCAGAGCCAATTGGTTTAGTTGCTGCAGTTATTCCAACAACAAATCCAACTTCTACTGCTATCTTTAAGACATTAATCTGCTTGAAGACACGAAATGCCATTATTATTAGTCCTCATCCTCGTGCAAAACGTTCTACAATCGAAGCTGCTAAAGTTGTATTAGATGCTGCAATCAAAGCAGGTGCACCAGAAGGTATTATTGGATGGATTGATGTCCCAAGCTTGGAGCTTACAAATCAAGTTATGAGAGATGCGGATATTATCCTTGCTACTGGTGGTCCTGGTATGGTAAGTGCTGCATATTCTTCTGGAAAGCCAGCATTGGGCGTTGGTGCAGGTAACACTCCAGTCATCATTGATGAGACGGCCGACATTTGTCTTGCTGTAAACTCCATTATTCACTCTAAGACATTTGATAATGGTATGATTTGTGCATCAGAACAGTCCGTTACTGTTTTGGAAAGTATTTATCAGGACGTGAAAAATGAATTTGCTTACCGAGGATGCTATTTCTTAAATGAAGAAGAATTAAATAAAGTTCGTAAGACAATTTTAATCAATGGATCATTAAATGCAAAGATCGTTGGTCAGAAGGCTTCCACAATTGCAAAAATGGCAGGTGTTACTGTTCCAGAAGAGACAAAGATTTTAATCGGTGAAGTAGAATCGGTAGATATTTCCGAAGAATTTGCTCATGAAAAATTATCTCCAGTATTAGCCATGTATAAAGCTAAGACATTTGATGAAGCATTGAAAAAAGCAGAACAACTTGTTGCAGATGGAGGATATGGTCATACTTCTTCTTTGTTTATCAACACATCAGAACAAGAAAAAATAGCAAAACATGCCGCAGCTATGAAAACTTGCCGTATTTTAGTAAATTGTCCAGCAGCACAAGGTGGAATCGGAGATTTATATAATTTCAAAATGACACCTTCTTTAACACTTGGATGTGGCTCCTGGGGCGGAAACTCAGTATCGGAAAATGTAGGCGTGAAACATTTGATCAATATTAAGACTGTGGCAGAAAGGAGAGAAAATATGCTCTGGATGAGAGTACCTGAAAAAGTTTACTTTAAAAAAGGATGTATGCCAGTCGCATTAGATGAACTGGGTACGATTATGAATAAGAAGAGATGCTTTATCGTAACTGACAGCTTCCTTTATAAGAATGGCTATACAAAGACAATTGAAGATAAATTAGACCAACTTGGAATCGTACATACTTGCTTCTATGATGTCGCCCCAGACCCATCTTTAGAGTCTGCACAAGCTGGTGCCAAGGCAATGCGCAGTTTTGAGCCTGACTGCATTATCGCACTTGGCGGTGGTTCTGCAATTGATGCTGGTAAAATCATGTGGGTATTATATGAATATCCAGATGCTAACTTTGAAGATATGGCAATGGACTTTATGGATATCAGAAAGAGAACCTATACATTCCCTAAGATGGGTAAAAAAGCATATTTCGTAGCAATCCCAACTTCCTCTGGTACTGGTTCTGAAGTAACACCATTTGCCGTTATTACTGATCAAAATACAGGCGTAAAATGGCCATTGGCAGATTATGAGTTAATGCCAAACATGGCAATCGTTGATACAAACAATATGATGAGTCAGCCAAAAGGCTTAACTTCTGCATCTGGTATTGATGTTATGACTCATGCAATCGAAGCTTATGTATCGGTAATGGCTTCGGACTATACGGACAGTTTAGCATTAAAAGCAATTAAACTCGTATTTGATTATTTGCCACGTGCTTATAAGAACGGAAATGACGTAGAAGCAAGAGATCATATGGCAAATGCATCTTGTATGGCTGGTATGGCGTTTGCTAATGCATTTTTAGGTGTCAACCACTCTCTTGCACATAAATTAGGTGCATTCCACCATATTCCTCACGGAATCGCAAATGCACTCGTATTAACTGACGTTATGCGTTATAATAGTTCTGAAGTTCCAGCAAAGATGGGAACATTCCCTCAGTACGAATATCCTCATACGTTAGCTCGTTATGCAGAAATTGGCCGTTATGTTGGACTGAGCGGAAAAGATGATCAAGAAGTATTTGAGAAGTTGTTAGAAAAATTAGAACAATTAAAGCAAGAGATCGGCATTAAAGCAACAATCAAAGACTACGGAGTATCCGAAGATGATTTCTTATCTACATTAGACGAGATGGTAGAACAGGCATTTAATGACCAGTGTACACCTGCAAACCCAAGATATCCACTGATGTCTGAATTAAAAGAGCTTTATTTAAAAGCATACTATGGCAAAAACTAATTATACCAATTTTCTTTATCACCAAATTGGATGACTGTCATCCTTTGCCAGTACATTTTATAATAATAGAATAGAAAGGAAGTCTCGCTATGAATTTAACGGAAAAAAAACTTTTAGTTACCCGTCCTTACAAAACTGTTTACAAAGACGGCAATCGAATTGTAAAAGTCTTTTCAAAAGAGCACGGAAAAGCAAATGTATTTAATGAAGCTCTTTGCCACTCTCGTGTAGAGGAAAGTGGTCTTGCTATTCCAAAAGTATTGGAAGTGAGCGGATTGGACGATCAATGGGCGATCGCCATCGAATACGTGGAAGGCAAGACATTGGCTCAGCTCATGGAAGAAGATGCTGCAAATATTGAGACATATATGGAACAGTTCGTAGACTTGCAGATTCAAATGCATTCCTGTAAAGTCACACGTCTTACTTTCCAAAAAGACAAGTTTTCTCGTAAAATTAACAGCTTAAAAGACACCATTGATGCAACAGCTCGTTATGAACTTTGCACCCGTCTTAACTCTATGCCAAACCATACAAAATTATGTCACGGAGACTTTAATCCAACAAACGTCATTGTAAAAGAAGATGGAACAATGGCAATTATTGACTGGTCCCATGCGACACAAGGAAATGCCAGCGGAGACGCAGCAATTACTTATCAGGAATTTGCCTTAAAAGATGAGGCACTTGCAAATATGTATTTGGATCTGTTCTGCAAAAAAACTGACACAGCAAAACAATATGTTCAAAAATGGCTCCCAATTACAGCCGCTGCTCGATTGACTCAAGTTACAACCGAAGAAGAAAAACAATTCTTAATGCGTTGGATTGATGTTATTGACTTCCAATAATTTTATTCAGTTCACTTAAAAAAGGAGCTGTTGCAATAAGAGTGAGTTTTACAAGATATAGTTATCTGTCTAAATTAAAATTACTATATCTTGTATGATTCTAGTTTGATGCAACAGCTCCTTTTTATAAAATCATGACGACTATGCGAAATTATCCAACATATTTTTCAAGAGTCGCTTGTACTGCACCTGGCTTAGCAATCAGTTCGCTGAAGTAACTGCATACTGTTTCTGCCATCCCAATTTCATATAAATCCACACCAAAGATTTTTTTGTTTTCTAAAATTGGTTTTAATACAGCGGCAGCATCAATAGTATCTCCAAGCCTAATATCTTTTACGTATGGACATAATGTATCAAGCAATGGGTCAGAACTTAATTGGAAAGAATTTCCATTATCATCAATCGCCATTAAATAACGGCACCATCCTGCAAATACAAGAGGAATTAATTTTAAATCCGCTACATTTAACTGATCAGAAGCAACATACGCCTTGATTGTTTCTCCGAAACGAATTGCAAGCTTTTGAGAAGTATCCGTTGCAATTCTCTGTGGAGTATCTGGCATAAATGGATTTGGAATACGTACATTTAATACCTGATCAATAAATTTCTTTGGATCCAAAATCCCTGGATCAACGACAACGGGAAGACCTTCATTATATCCGATACCTTCAACTAATTTTTTCAGAACAGGGTTTGCCATTTCTTTTGAAATTAAATCATAATCTAACAGACAGCCGAATACAGCAAGCGCAGTATGAAGTGGATTCAAGCAAGTACATACTTTCATCTTTTCAACCTTATCAACTGTTTCTCGTTCTGTGAAAATCAGACCGCCTTTTTCCAATGCTGCTCTGCCGTTTGGAAATGCATCTTCAATCACTAAATACTCACATTCTTCAGCATTAACAAAAGGGGCGACATACGTATTCTTAGAAGTAATAACAGAATCCAATTCTTCGATTCCATCTTTTGCTAAAATATCATGTACGGATGGGTCTGGTCTTGGTGTAATCTTATCGATCATAGTCCAAGGGAAAGAAACTTTCTTTGGATTATTAATATAAGCATGAAATCCTGCTTTTACAAGTCCATCTTCTTCCCATTTCTTTGCAAACGTTTCAACTGCTTCGTAAAGCTTTGTTCCATTATGAGAACAGTTATCCATACTTACCATAGCAATTGGCTTTTCTCCAGATAAGAAACGAGTGTATAATAAAGAGACTACTTTACCAATATAGCTTTCTGGCTTTTCTGGACCATGAGCCATATCAGCCTGTACAGAAGGAAGCATCTCTCCACGACCGTTTACAAGACTGTATCCCTTTTCGGTAATTGTAAAGCTAACCATCTGAAGGGAATCATTTTCAAATATTTCTTTTAAGCGTGAAAAATCAGCTGCGTTTTCACTATCTACAGTTAAAGATTCCACAACGCTTCCTACAACTGCTTTATCAACAGAACCATTTGCCTTTAATGTTACAACAATTCCGTAATCATCGTGAGGCTTGTACATTTTTTCAATGATTTCATAATCAAATCCTTCTGCAACAATCAGACCGCGGTCTAATTCCTTACTGTTTAACAGATTCTGAACGACATTTGCCTGAAATGCACGGAAAATATTTCCTGCGCCAAAATGAATCCAGAAAGGATGTTCTTTTGTATTTTTTGTTACTGCTGCACGGTCAAACTGAGGAAGAACAAATCCAGCTTCCTGCCACGCCTTCGTGTCTTTTAACCCAAGTTCACTTAACTTCATGACTGCCTCCTATTTATTACCCTTTACGATTGCTTCCCAAAGTCCGTTCAAATACGCAGCACCTAAAGCACGGTCATAAAGTCCGTATCCTGGCATTGCCACTTCATCCCAGATCATTCTTCCGTGGTCTGGACGAATTGGACCATCAAATCCAATATCATACAAAGCTTTCATGATTTCATACATATCGAAGCTTCCGTCGGAAGATAAATGAGCAGCTTCTTCAAAATCAGTTGGTGTGTTGAACTTTAAGTTTCTAACGTGAGCAAAATGAATTCTTCCCTTTAAGGAACGAATCATATCTGGAAGGTCATTCTGTAAGTTTGTTCCGTAAGAGCCAGAACAGAATGTAACACCATTGTGTGGGTTATCTACCATTTTCATCATACGAAGAATATTGTCTTTGTTAATAATGATACGAGGAAGACCAAATACACTCCATGCTGGGTCATCTGGATGAATTGCCATATTGATGTTGTATTTGTCACAAGTTGGCATAATGCGCTCTAAGAAATATTTTAAGTTAGCAAATAATTTTTCATCATCAACCTCTTTGTACATTGCAAATAATTCTTTAATCTTTGCCATTCGTTCTGGTTCCCATCCTGGCATAACTGTTCCATTCATATCTCCAGAAATAGATTCAAACATATCTTCTGGATTCAACTGATCAACAGCTTCCTGTGTATAAGCTAAAACAGTAGAGCCATCTGGTCTCATTCTTGCTAATTCAGTACGAGTCCAATCAAATACTGGCATAAAGTTATAACATACAAGATGAATATCTTCTTCTCCTAAATGTTCCAAAGTAGTGATATAATTATCAATATATTTGTCACGATCAGAGCTTCCTACTTTGATTGCATCATGAATATTTACACTTTCAATTCCAGAAATGTGAAGACCAGAAGCTGCAACTTCGTCTTTTAATGCACGGATTGCTTCTCTGCTCCATACATCGCCAGGAGCTGTGTCATAGAGTGTTGTGATTACTCCAGTTACGCCAGGAATCTGTCGAATCTGCTTTAATGTAACTGTATCAAATTTAGAACCATACCATCTTAATGTCATTTCCATACTATTTTCCTCACTTTATTTCAGTTTTTTTGTAACAGCTGCGAAAAACTGTGCTGGAGTATGGGGAAAAGTTTTTCATAACGGTTACTTACTGATTATATTATAATGATGTTGGGGTCAAAAGATAGTTTGATCCCATGATACCTACGGATTGCTCCGCACTATGTGTTCTCGCAATCCTAGAAACATTCGAAATTCACCCTAATCGGGCTACTTTCTCATGTTTTGCGGGTTCCAAAATCATGGTTTTTCATGCAAGCATGAAAAAGCATGACCTTTTGACCCTGGTATCATTATAATTGAATTTTGAAATAAATCCTATTGGAAGAATTGTTGTATATATTGCAAAACTTGCGGTTTTTGGATATAATAAGAAAAAACAGATAAAAAACAAATCATGTAATCATGCAAAACAACGGAATTTTCAAGAAAGGAACAAATTATCATGAGAAAAAATCTCCAAACAGAATTTAACAGAAGGCAATATATGATCGCAAATGATTTTGAGTTATACTATTATAGTGATATGCATTTAGAGCCAGTAAAGATGCATCAGCATGACTGTTATGAATTTTATTTTTTTATGGAAGGCGATGTGGAAATCTGCATTAATAAAGTATTTTATAAGCTAAGTCCAGGCGATATGATATTATTGCCTCCAGGAACGAATCATCAGCCTCGATTTGCAACATGGGATAAGCCATATCGCCGTTTTGTGCTTTGGATCAGCATGGATTACTGTAATAATTTAGTAAGACAAAATATAGCATATGGATATTTAATGCAGTATGTCTTAATTCAAAAAGAATATATATTTCATAACGATACAATTACAAGCAATACGATTACTTCGATGCTATTTCGACTTATACAAGAAATGAGAAATGATCGTTTTGGCAAGCAAGAAGATTTAAAATTACAGTTAAATACATTAATTCTTCATTTAAATCGAACGATATACGAAAGAAAAAATAAGAAAAATACGCAAATTGACCAAAATTTATATGTAAAATTATGTAACTTTATAGAAGATCATCTTGATGAAGATCTTTCATTAGAACGAATCGCAAAACAGTTTTTTATGAGCAAATATCATATTTCTCATATATTTAAAGAAAATATGGGTATTTCCATTCATCAGTATATTACAAAAAAAAGGCTGAAAGTATGTCAGGAAGCGATATTAGGAGAAGAAAGCATTAGTAAGATTTATCAGCAATATGGTTTTTTGGATTATTCTAGCTTTTATCGGGCATTTAAAAAAGAATATGGAATTTCACCAAAAGATTATAAAGATATGAATTTTGTTTTGGCAGTAGAAAACAAGCAGAAAAGAAAACAGAGAGACGCTGAAGAACCGATTGAAAAAAATAAATAAAATCCTTTCGTTTGTTGTAGGCTCCTCCCACTGCCTAAAGGCAGTGGGTAGTTGACTACTTAGGAATTGATATATTTGAATTATTTCAAATATTTTTGTACAATTGTCTCAAATGTTTCTCGATTTTGAGCAAACCATTGTGTGAACTCCATTTGTGCGTCTGCAGCAGCTTTTGCAATCTCAACGAGAAAAGCTGGAATGTCATCTTGCAGTATCACGCCTAACTGAGTTCCCATGCATTCCTGACCTTGTACATCGCATCCATTAACATGTAACGTAAAGGCTGGATGAGCCACTTTATCAATCATCTTTACACCACCATGGAAACCGATGAGACCTGTCTGATGTGTTCCGCAGGAAGATGGACATCCAGAAATATGAATTTGAGGGAATGCATTGGCAGGAAGGTTGGATGCTTTTGCGGCATCAATACAGCTGCGTAAAAGAGCCTGAGAATCACGAACACCCTGCTGGCAGATTGATGCACCGATACATGCAACGGAGTATTCCAATGGAGTAGAAGCTCCACCCTGTGTTGCAGCGAGAACTTTCCTTGCCTCATCAGCAGTCAAGTTAATAATATAAATTGTTTCAAACGGAGCAATACGTAATTCAACATCATCCATTGACTGAATCGTATCGGAAATAGCACGTAAATTTTCTGGACGGAGTATTCCCCCGATCGGATGATAACATACAGCAAATAAACCGTCTTGTTTTTGTGCGATAATACGTTCATCTTCGATACTACCGTTTCCTGTTTTTGTGACAGGCATTGGAGTGATGGAAAGTGTCAAACTGGAATCTTGTTTTGCAATAGAAAGTTTTTCATTGAATTTTTCAATTAAACCATCAATTCCAAGTGTATCTTGCAAATAGCGGCTTCTTGCACGTCCACGATTTTCATAATTTCCATTTTCTGCAAACAAATGAACCATTGCATTGATATAATATAAAACATCTTCTGCTGGAATATGCTCTGCCACACGAACACCGAACTTTGGATTATTTCCAAGACCGCCCGCACAGTAAACATCAAATGTACCATCTTCATTTGCAGTAAAACCTAAATCACGGAATGTTGCATGAGGAATATTTTCTGGACCGTTGGAAAATGCGACTTTTAATTTTCTTGGAAGCTTTTGGGTGTTGATAAAGGAAAGCATATAATCAGAAGCAGCCAATGCATACGGCATAACATCAAAATATTCTCCCTTTTGTACACCACTCAGCGGAGATGCAGTTACGTTACGTGGAAAATCGCCGCCTCCTCCTCGGCATATAATGCCAAAGTCAAGCACTGCAGATGAGACATCAACTAAAACATCTGGTGTCAGATGATGAAGCTGAATTGTCTCGCAAGTAGTTAATTTCATTGTATCAATTTGGTGCTTTTCTGCCTGATCAGCGATAAATGCAAGTGTATCTTTTGTAATACAACCACCTGGAAGACGAAGACGAAGCATACTTGCCTTACCATCACGCTCTGCATAACTTCCAAATCCTCCAGAAATGCCTTTGTATTGAGTTTTATTAATTTCTCCGTTATAAAATGCTTTTGTCTTCTCATAAAAGACATCCATGTCTTTACGGAACGTTGTTGTATAATTATCCATTCGCATACACTCCTTTATTGTATTAAATATAGACTTTCGCTATCAATTATTCCTTTGTTGAATGAACGATAGCATAAGACTCGTGTCAAAACCTTTTTAATTATTTTTCACACAATAATTATAAAACGTTGGGATCAAAAGATATTTTTACCCCATGATACTTTTTCATGCAAGCATGAAACGCATGACCTTTTGACTCTGGTATCATTATAATATATTATGTGGATAATATCAATACTAATATACATATGTAGTTATAAAATATAAGTGCTGTCTATCTTATATCTAAAAAATATCTAAAAAGCAGAATTTTTACACAATATAAAAAAACAACTGCTTGACACCATCTATAAAATCGTATTAGTATAGTATGCGATTATTAGAGGAATAGAGGAGGTTTCATTATGATCAATTGTAATTTATTTTCCAAAAACTTATTCGGACATTTTACTACAATCACGCATCATAAGCTTTTGGTGATGCAGCATTGCTTTCGGGTTGGTTTGTATAAGCAGGGGTTACTTCACGATCTTTCTAAATACAGCCCAATCGAATTTATTCCAGGAGTCAAGTATTTTCAGGGAAATTTAAGTCCAAACAACAAACAACGTATTGTGGAAGGTCGCTCGGACGCATGGCTTCATCATAAGGGAAGAAACAAACATCATTTTGAATATTGGATTGATTATCCGATGAGCAGTCAAGGGGTAACTGGTCTTGTCGGAATTGAAATGCCAGTCAATTATGTCGCTGAAATGTTTTGTGACCGTGTAGCTGCAAGTAAAGTTTACGCAAAAGATGCCTATACCGATCGCTATCCGCTCGAATATTATGAACGCGGACCAGCAAAAAATATTATGCACCCAAATACTGCAAAATTGCTTCATAAACTTCTTGTTATGCTTGCAGAAAAAGGGGAAGATGAAACATTTCGTTATATCAAATATCAACTGTTAAAGAAAAAGAGACCTCATTAAAAAACAAAAAAACATCATTATACAGTATATTCAAAATAATTATAACAAAAGAGGAGTACTAGTGTGAACAAACAAGATAATTTAGTATCGCAAGTCATTTAATTTTAATACGAAGTGACCAAATTTCGTTTTTCTCATTACTATTTGAACTGCTTTAGAAGCAGCATGGAGGATTATTATGAAAAACATGACGTCGGGCAACCCGGCAAAACTGATTATTTATTTTACAATACCATTAATTATTGGAAACATTTTTCAGCAATTTTACAGCATGGCTGACACTTTAATCGTAGGTCGCACTATCGGTGTCAATGCATTAGCCGCAGTTGGATGCACAGGAAGCATGTCATTTTTTGTACTTGGCTTTGTTATGGGTATGACTTCTGGTCTTTCAATCATTACTGCACAACGATTCGGTGCACAGGATATTCACGGTGTAAAACGCAGCTTTGCAACAAGCATTTTAATCAGCATCGCATCAACGATTCTTATGACACTTCTGTCTGTACCGCTTGCAAGACCTTTTTTAGAGCTTTTGCAGACACCAGAGGAGATTATTGATCAGGCACAGTCTTATATTACTGTTATTTTTGGCGGCATTGCTTCATGTGTATTATTTAATTTGCTGTCAAATATTTTACGTTCTCTTGGTGACAGCCGTACCCCTTTAGTCTTTTTAATTATCGCCTGTGTAATTAACATTATTTTCGACTTTATATTTATTTTAGTATTCTCAATGGGCGTTGCAGGCGCTGGATGGGCAACGATTCTTGCTCAGTTCTTATCGGGTGTATGCTGTATTATATATATTAAGAAAAAAGTTCCGACACTGCATCTGTCTAAAGAAGACTTTGCTGTTAGTTGGCATGATATAAAAATTCATTTAACAACAGCACTGCCAATGGCATTTCAAATGTCCATTATTGCAATTGGAGCGATTATTTTACAATTCGCTTTAAATCAGCTCGGTGCATCTTCCGTCGCAGCTTACACAACTGCACAGAAAATTGATATGATTGCAACACAGCCATTAAACTCGTTCGGTGCAACGATGGCAACTTATACCGCACAAAACTATGGTGCAGGCAAGCCACACCGTATCCGCAAAGGCGTCTTTCAATGCATTTTAATTTCTGGAAGCATCAGCATTATTATGGGAATTGTAAACGTATTTGCGGGTCATCACCTTGCTTCATTGTTTGTAGGTCCTGCTGAAACAGAAGTTTTAACCCTCGCACAAACATACCTTACAATTAATGGAAGTATGTATTGGGTATTAGCACTATTGTTTATTTATCGTTTTACATTACAAGGACTTGGAAATGGAATTATTCCGACAATAGCAGGTATTATGGAATTGATTATGCGTGCATTCGCCGCTGTAATTTTAACACAAATATTTGGATTTGCTGGAGCATGTGTATCGAATCCGCTTGCGTGGATTGGTGCGTGCATTCCGCTGACCATTGCATATTATATGACAATTCGCAAATTAGCACCAAAAACACAATAATAAACTTCTCAAAAATTCATCAATTGTTTTATTCCAATCTATGGAATTAGTGTAACAATTGATGAATTATTTCTCGGCTATTTTTATAATTTTTCTTTCTCTATCTCATCTTCTGCTATTTTTAAAAAGTCTGCTTCTTTTTTCTTCAAACGAGGGATAAACCGCTGTGCCATCTTTCCAGTTCCTTTGCTTTTAATATAAAAATAGCCGATAAAGGAAAATGCAACTGCACCAATGAAATTTACAATCAAGTCTTTCATTGTGTCATAAAGTCCAACATCCAAATATCCTCCTAAATTTAGACTCTGTCCGTTGACTGTCACATCCTGAATATCGGAAATTATCATTGGAACATTATGTCCTTCTGGATCAAGCATGACAGAACTGATTGTATGAATAACGGTATCTTTTTGCATATCAAACTGAAAAATATAGTCCATTCCATATTCAAAAAACTCCCAAATTACTCCGACTGTCATAGAAAAACAGAATGCTACAATTGACATAAACACTGGCGATAATTCGAATTTCATTCGTTCTTCTCGATTCAAAATATCTACGAGTGAAAATCCAATCGCCGCCATTAAAAATCCATTTAGTGTATGTAAAATTGTGTCCCAGCTTTGAATTTTAATATAATATTCTTGAATTTCCCCTAGAATCTCCGCTGCAAATATAAATAGCAAAATAATAATTTCCAGTGTGGTAGGAAGCTCAATTTTAAAATTTACTTGAATCAAACTTGGCATGATAAGTAAAATAAGCGTTAAAAAACACAAAAATACATTTTCATAATTTTTATTAAAAATCTGCAAAACCATACATAAAATGACTAACGCACGCAGAACCGCATAAACAATAAAGGAACTTTTATGTTCTCTCAATTCCATCGTCAATGCCTTTGCAATTTTTTTCCATCTTTTCATTTGATTTGCAGGAATTCATCCGTCGACTCCTGCTTCCTCCTTTCTTTTATCAAATAAGAACATAAATCCTTTAAATTTATCCGTGAATAATCTCAATTATAAAAGAAATAATAACATTGGCTACACCCGCCAATATCATGACCCAAATTGGACTTACCTTCCATTTTCGTAGGAGAACAAAGCAAGATCCAAATAATAGTACAAAACTCCATTTTGTGTCTGCAAATTCAATCGCCGTCCTACTTCCCCAAAATGTCGAAATTAGAATCGAAATTCCTGCGGCTGCAATCATTGCAACAACGGCTGGACGCAGTGTATTTAATACGTTTTGCAGAAATGTCATACTTTGATATTTAAAATATAACGCTGCAATAATTGTTACAATTACACAGGATGGAAAAATACACCCTAATGTCGTAGCAATCGCTCCTAACATCCCTGCCACTTTGATTCCAACAAATGTAGCAGCATTAATTGCAATTGGACCTGGCGTCATCTGCGATATTGTCACAAGATCAGTAAATTCTGCCATATTAAGCCATCCATTTTGTATCACTACTTGGTTTTGTATTAACGGCATCGCAGCATATCCTCCGCCAAAACTAAACAATCCTACTTGCAGGAAGCTAAAAAATAGTTGAATATAAATCATTTTTCTTCTCCCTTCGCAATAAGACTCTGCAGCACTCCGATACCTCCGCAAACTAATATAACATATATCACATTAATCTCAAAAATACATGTCGCAACAAATGCCCCGATCATAATAATCATTGAACAAGTATTACCTTTACGTATCATTCCTTGTCCCATCTCATATACAGTTGATGCAATAACTGCTCCAACACCTGCCTGCATCCCTTCTAGCATCTTACTTATGAACCAATTATCCCGAACAGCCGCATAACATACTGAAATCAAAGAAATTGTAAAAAATGGAGGAATAATTGTAGCAATAATCGCTGTCAACGCTCCAATAACACCGCACAATTCATATCCAATTACGATCGCCCCGTTGACCGCAATTGGTCCTGGTGTCGACTGAGCAATTGCAATAAAATCGAGCATTTCCTCCTCTTGAATCCAATGATATTGATCCACAAACTTCTTTTTCATTAATGTAACAATAACATATCCACCACCAAATGTAAATGCACTTAAATACAATGTAGATAAAAACAACTTCCACAAAATCTTTCCTTTATCTTTCACTGTCTCCTCCTTTTGTTCTAGATTCTCCCCCTTTCTACTCTATCTTATTTTGCTTTACTTCGCAACCTCTAGTTTGCATAAACAGCTAAAAATAAATATAACGCAGCACTATACTACATATAAACCAATAAACAAAAATAAACTATCACTCTTTACAATATTTTTTTAACACAGTCGTTAATGCTGCTCCACTGCTTGAATGCGTACGCTCAATTTGTATATTATTGCGCTTTGCTTCACTCAATGCACTCCTTACCATTTTATGAGACACTGTATTAGTAAATAAAATCATCAAATCAGGTGAACCCAATTTTTTCTTAAATCCACTCTTTTCCTTGACAAACACTTTCGCTTTACACCCATGATTTTTACAAATTTGCTGATATTCACATACCATACATTCATTACCGCCAATAATTACAATACTCATTTTATTCCTCCTTGATTAGATAGATATTTGCAATCCGCTTCGCTATTTATTAACCCGATTAATTAGTTTGAACTAACTATTCTTACTAAAAAAATCTATTTTGTAAAAACAAAATAGAGCCACCCGCATAGCATAAACAGTAAAACAGATCTTTGGAATTCACTTTACCACTTCTTTATTTTTTATTCTTTATTTCTTAATGGATTTTCTGATAGTTAGTATAAACTAACCACTAATTTACCATAGAAACAACTTCTTGTCAACTATAGTTTTCCCCACTTAAAACAATTCTTATGGTAAAGCAGAAGTATAATCCCACCAACAAGAGTAAACTACTGAAAGGTTTATACTTCTGTTTCTTATAAAATAAGCTGATAATTTACAATGTCTAGCAGTCTACCGAATTTCCTGCCCATCTCTTTCATCGTTCCGCAATAGGTAAATCCAAAGCGTTCATGCAGGTGAATGCTGACTGTATTCTCGCTCGTAATAACGGAAATAATGGAATGAATGTCACTACAATTTCTTGCCTCTTCTAAAATTGCCTGCATTAGAGATGTCGCCACACCATTTCTACGGTAATTTCGATCTACATATATGGATAATTCCACTGTTTCTTTGTATGCTTCCAAAAACCGATAAGGAGAAAGACATGCATATCCAATTATTGTTTGATCTTGCTCGGCAACAATTAGAGGATGATTTTCTTTATTATGTGCATCAAACCATTTTTTTCGTTCTTGTATAGAAACTGGATGCAGACCAAACGTTGCTGTTGTATGTTCTACTTCATAATTGTAAATCTGAGTTAAAGCTGGAAGATCTCTTTGTTGTGCAATTCTTATTTTCATATATTTGTCCTAAACTTTCTGATTTATCTTTAAAAGCGCCTACTGTCCATACTTTTCTTAACATAATAATTGCTATGGTAAACTAAAGTCTGCACAATAGGCGTTTTATTTTATTTAGTTTTTCTTTACTAATCGGATTTAAATTCCTTCTAAGCGAAGACCCTTACCCTTTGTACCAGACATGGCATCGTCTTTTACCCACTTCTGCCAGCCATCATTTTGTACATGCGTACGATACTCTACACTATATGTATTTGCCAAATCACCAGTTAGGCGGATCTTGATTCCTTCCAATCTCAAACCTTTTCCGCTTGTTCCTGACATCGCTCCATCTGCTGCATAAGGCTGCCAGCCTTCATTTTGCATATGTGTACGATATTCAATTGAAATTGGCTCTTCTACTTTTTTATTATGATCTATTAATTTCCATACTTGTGTACCATAGAATGGATTTGCTGTACCAATACATAATCCTTCATCTGTAACACCAAATACTCGTAATCCATGATTATATGGATCACCAAATCCATCTCTTGTAATAACATCAAAATCTACACCATTACTTGTTACCAATAAATCAAATCCACGTTCCCCTTGACGTGAACTACTCGGCAACAAGTTACCGAGCTTCTTGCTTCAACCACTACTGCGTAGGCTACCATATACGGCAACCATACGTCTTACACAGTGTCCACAAGCGTTAGGTTCGGGCTAATTCCATCCCTACCATATGGATATTTACGCAAATTTCAGTATACGTAAACCTTCATTTTTTATATTTATCGCAGCGTTTTGGTCACGACTCATTGTTAGACCACAATCGCATCGCATTGTACGGATAGACAAATCTTTCATCTCAGGATGAATGGTTCCGCAACAATGACAGATTTGACTTGACGGAAACCACTTGTCTA
>JALFSR010000044.1 GCA_022778745.1 Clostridiales bacterium | reverse complement strand
AATGCAGGAACCGTGGGAGGCGAAGTGGATTACATCAAGTTTTGATAAAGACATAAGTCCTTATATGAGAAAACAGTTTTCTATTGATCGCGAAATTGCGCAGGCAAGAATTTATGTATGTGGTTTAGGACTATATGAGTTAGAACTAAACGGAAAAAAAGTAGGAGATGAATATTTGATGCCAGGTTATCATGCATACGATCAAATGCTGCAGTATCAGACATATGATGTTACAGACAGCATTGTTAAGGGCGATAATGCGATCGGTGCAATACTTGGCAGCGGCTGGTATAAAGGGAGATTTTTCCCAGAAGGTGGTTATGAAAACATATATGGAGATCATATGAGTCTTTTGTGCGAACTGCGAATTACATATAAAGATGGAACAGTGGATTGTTTTAAAACAGATGAGACATGGAAGTGTGCACCGTCACCAATTCAATCAGGAAATATTTATGATGGTGAAGTATATGATGCATCGATGGAACAAGATGGTTGGTCAACGGCTGATTTTGATGATTCGGATTGGAACGAGGTAGTGATCTCAGACGAAGGATATGACAGGTTAGCTGCTCGCTGTAATCCTCCGATTCATATTTTAGAGACAAAAGCACCAATTGAAGTGATTACGACATCAAAAGGAGAGAAAGTGTTAGATTTTGGTCAAAATATGACTGGATGGGTGCAGTTTAATGTAGATGAGCAAGGAAAAAAAGAGATTATACTTTCCTATGGAGAGATTTTACAGGACGGATGCTTTTATCAGGATAATTTAAGAACGGCGAAAGCATTGTATACATATATGAGTGATGGACCGAAGAAGCAAGTACGTCCAAAGTTTACTTTCTATGGTTTTCGTTATGTAAAGGTGGAAGGAGTCGATACTATCCGTCCAGAAGATTTTACAGCATGTGTTATTGCATCGGATCTTGAACAGACAGGATGGATTGAGACATCGAATCAAAAAGTTAATCAATTATTTTCTAATGCATATTGGGGACAAAGGGGAAATTTCTTAGATATTCCAACTGATTGTCCGCAGCGAGATGAACGAATGGGATGGACAGGAGATGCGGCGATATTTTCAAGTACTGCATGTCAAAATATGTATACACCAGCATTTTATCATCATTTTATGAAAAATATAGCGTTAGAACAGCAGTATAATGGAAATGGTGCTGTGCCATTGTTTGTACCTGTACCGAAACCAGAGGATGCAGCACATCCATATTTGAATATGAAGGGAGAGGGCATCAGCGTATGGGGTGATGTCGCTACGATTCTGCCGTGGAACGTGTATGAGATGTATGGAGATAGACAGCAGCTTGCTTCGGATTATGAGGTAATGAAAGGATGGACTGATTATATTATCGCAGAAGATCAGAAAAATGGAGATCAAGGACTTTGGCTGACAGGAGACAAGCATTTAGGAGACTGGCTGGCACTTGATCAAAAAAGCGAAGATATTAGTAATCCGTTTGGAGCAACTGATTTATTTTATACTGCATCTGCATTTTATTATCAGTCGGCAAGTCTTACTTCAAAAGCAGCACAGGCAATAGGATATTATGATGAGGCGGACTATTATAGAGCGCGCGCCGAAAAAGTAAAGACGAGCATTCAGCAAAAATATTTTCATGAAGATGGAACTTTAAATATAGAAGAGACACAGACTGCATATATTATTTCACTTTATATGAAGTTATTCCGTCCAGAATGGGAGACAGTACAGGTAAAGCGTTTAAAAGCATTATTAGATGAAAATGATGTGCATTTAACAACAGGATTTGTAGGTACGCCGCTGATATGCAGAGTATTGTCTGACTATGGATTGAATGAGTATGCATATACATTATTATTAAATGAAGATTATCCAAGCTGGCTGTATGAAGTTAATATGGGTGCTACAACGATATGGGAGAGATGGAATTCTGTATTGGAAGACGGTTCCATCAGTGAAACAGGAATGAACAGTTTAAATCATTACTCCTATGGTGCAATTGTAGATTGGATGTACCGAAATATGTGTGGATTAAATCCGATGGAAGAAAGTCCAGGATATAAAAAAGCTGTCATTGCACCTTATCCGGACAATAGAATTCGCTGGGTAAAAATGAAACGAGAGACGGCTTCTGGAAGGTATGAGATAGAATGGCGTTATGAAGAGGATGAAAGCATTTCCTACAAAATTACGATTCCATTTGACTGTGAAGCACAAGTGTGTATTCTAGGTATGGAAACACAAATATGTAAGACAGGAGTCTATGAATTTCGGTGTAAAAATAATGAATAGAGAAACAAAAGTGAGAAAGGAGGAGGGAGATTTTTCTTTTGCAAAAACAAAAATAATCTCGTCTGATATATGAGAAACAAAATAAGAAAAAGAATGGCAGGAATTGCTCTGTGTGGATTATTAATAATAAGTTTGCTGAGTGGATGCACAGCAGGTAATCAAGAAGTAGAGACGATGCTGGAAGGACTTAATACATCTTTACAGGCTCTTGCATCAGCAGATCAGCAAGAAGCTGTGGAAGCATCAGTACAGGCATCTCAGCAAGTATCACAGGCAGTTGAGGCAGCGTTAATACAAGTGTCACAGGAGGCATCTGCGCAGGCAGCAGAGGAAGCGTCAGTACAGGCATCACAGGCAGCAGAAGCAGAGTCAATACAGGCTTCGCAGGCAGCAGAGGCAGCGTCAATACAAGCATCGCAGGCAGAGGCAGAATCAATACAGGCATCACAGGCAGCAGAGGCGGAGTCGATACAGGCTTCGCAGGCAGTTGAGGCAGCGTCGATACAAGCATCGCAGGCAGCAGAGGCAGAATCAATACAGGCGTCGCAAGCAGCAGCCCAGTCAGCTCAATCCGTATTACAGCCTCCTCCAGGTCATCAGGGACCGTGGGTTGGCGGAAGAACCGTTTATTTAACGTTTGATGATGGTCCATCATATTTGACACCGCAAGTGTTGGATATTTTAGATCGATATCAAATAAAAGCAACTTTTTTTGTTACATATACGGAGCGACCTGAAATTGTTCCATATTACAATGAAATTGTAAGAAGAGGACATGCGATTGGTATTCACACAGCAAGTCATGAATATGCCCAAATTTATTCTTCAATGGAAGCATTTGTGGCTGACTTTGATAAAATTTATAACTATGTACAGGCATTGACAGGCGTTTCTTGCCAGTTGTATCGATTTCCAGGCGGCAGCACAACTTCGTGGAATACAGGAATTCGTGAACAAATCAAAGCATGGTTTGTGCAGCGAGGAATTATTTATCATGATTGGAATGTTGTAACAGGAGATGGAGGAACAGTGACAGCAGAAGAAGCATATCGTAATGTAGTGGACAATATTGTGCCAAGAACACATCCTGTTATTCTGCTTCATGATGGAGTAAAAAAAGAAACGACAGTGGAAGCACTGCCAAGAATTATTGAGACATTAAAGAGCTGGGGATTTACATTTGCTGCATTAGATCCAAGTGTAGAGCCAATTCGCCAAGGTATTAATTGGTAAAAGATATTGAAAGGGAGCATATCGCTCCCTTTTTTAATGTAGCAAAGCGGATTTGGAATGCTCATCTTACCGTTTTTTGCGAATCAGGCAAGTAGTCAAAAAGCAGAAACAAAAGAACATAATTCCAATAGAAAGGCAGAGTGTAAAAGGCATATAGTGTGGCAAATATAATTGCAGTACATGTTTCATGCATAGTGCAAATATTCCAGATAAGGCGGTAAAAATAGTTGGTATAAAAATAGAAGAAAAGCAGGAAAAGGAAATTGCAGAGTGATGATTTAATGTAGATAAATGAAGTAATGCAAGCAGCAATTCACTGAGAAGCATTCCCCACAGATAGGCAGTAATTCCAAAACGTGGAATGAGAAAAACGACAAATGCAAGGCGAATTGTTACCGCAATCATATTTTGGAAGAATACAACAGTCGTATATCCAGTACCATTGAGAATACTTGCCAATGTTGTTGTGAGATATAGAAATGGGCAGAGCCATCCTAATATTTTAATATAAGTGCCAGCAAGTTCACTGTGAAAAATAAAATTTCCCATATCATTTCCAAACAAAAGAAAGATGCCCGTACATAAAATGCCAAGCCATAGACAGAAGCGGATGCTAAAATGAGTGGCATGGTGAATCGTACTTGTCTGATCGTTCGATTGTGCTTTGGAAACTGCAGGGAGCAGCATGACAGCTACAGAATTTGTTAATGTGGAAGGAAAAAATATAAAAGGCATTGCCATTCCTGTTAACACTCCATATACACTAAGTGCAGATGAATTTGTTAATCCAAATAGTTGAAGACGGCTTGGAATCATAATCGCTTCGACACTTTGTAAAATATTGAGCAGCAGACGATTCGCAGTCAAAGGAATTGCCATAGAAAGCAGATCTTTCATAATCGGTATAAGGGCAGTCTTATATTTTTCGGTGTGTTCAGTTAGAAGATAGCAAAAAAATAAAAAAAGATCGGATGCAATCTCACTGAGCAAAAGTCCAGCCATAACACCAGAAGGAGTTAGAAACAGTCCTTTTTCGGTACGTACCTTCCATATAATCCACACAGACAGCACACGGATAACTTGCTCAACTACTTGAGAAAAAGCAGGAATGGAAGCTTTTTGTTTTCCATAATAATAACCACATCCGCAGCAGTGCAGGGCAGAAAATGGGAGCGAAAGTGCTGCGATTTTTAACAAATTGTCACAGCGTTCTTCTAATAATAGGTAACGAGCAATTGGAGTGCTGCATTGATAAACAATAAAGGCGAGAGTACAAGAAAGAATACTTGTTAGAAATAAGCCGCAGCGCAAAATAAACCGTTGTTTTCCTTCTTGATGAGTTCCATTGGCAGCGGCAACATAACGAGAAATTGCTGTCTGAAAACTAAGAGCACACATTGCCATGCCAATGCCAAGAACAGGAAAAACAAGTTGATAGATGCCCATTCCTTCTTCTCCAATTGTATTGGAAAGAAAAATACGGTAAAAAAAGCCAATTCCTCTGTTAAAAAAACCAGTGATAGTTAATATGAGTGTACCAGTAATCAGAGGACTTTTGAGTTTTGAGTTAGATTTCATGCAATTACTCCAGCAATGTTTGTGAATGGAAGATCACAGTTTTGTACAATATATCCGAAAAAAGAAAAAATATGTTTCGTAAATAAGAAAAGCGTGTTGATGAGATAAGGCAATCTGTGTACAAAACAAAGGCTTTACTTGACATTTTCAAGATTTGCTATTATAGTTATTTTATTGTAACTTAAAGAAAATAGGGAGGATTGCTGGAATGGTAAACTTAAAAGGACGTAATTTTTTAAAATTATTAGACTATACAACAGAAGAAATTGAATATTTATTAGATTTAGCGGCAGATTTAAAGAAGAAAAAGAAAGCTGGTATTCCAGTTGATACATTTCGTGGAAAAAATATTGCATTAATTTTTGAAAAAACAAGTACAAGAACAAGATGTTCATTTGAAGTAGCAGCTTCTGATCTTGGTATGGGTGTCACATACCTTGATCCAAGTGGTTCTCAGATTGGAAAGAAAGAGAGCATTGCGGATACTGCAAGAGTATTAGGACGTATGTATGAGGGAATTGAATATCGTGGATTTGGTCAGCAAATTGTAGAAGAATTGGCAAAATATGCTGGTGTTCCAGTATGGAATGGATTAACAAATGAATTTCATCCAACACAGATGCTTGCAGATTTACTGACAATTCAGGAACATCTTGGACATTTAAAAGGCGTTCGTCTTGTATATATGGGAGATGCCCGTTATAATATGGGAAATTCTCTTATGGTTGCATGTGCAAAGATGGGAATGCATTTTGTTGGATGTGCACCAGAAGCATATTTTCCAGCAGAAAAATTAGTAAATACATGCAAAGAAATCGCAGATCAGACAGGTGGAAGCATTACATTGACATCGGATGTACAGGCAGGTACAAAAGATGCAGATGTTATTTATACAGATGTCTGGGTATCTATGGGAGAACCAGATGAAGTATGGGAAGAACGAATTCGTGAATTATCTCCATATCAGGTAAATAAAAAAGTAATGGAAAATGCAGGAAAGCAGGCGATCTTTATGCATTGTCTGCCAGCATTCCATGACTTAAAGACAAAGATTGGAAAAGAGATGGGAGAGAAGTTCGGCATTACAGAGATGGAAGTTACAGATGAAGTATTTGAAAGTGAACAGTCCGTTGTGTTTGACGAAGCAGAGAATCGTATGCATACAATCAAGGCAGTAATGGCAGCTACATTATAAATCGAAATCCTCGGCAGGAGAAAGATATGAAAGAACGAAAGTGGAATCATGGCTATGACATTTTTCATATTATATGTGGAAGTTTCGTAGTCGTATTTACAATCATTGCAGTTTTAAAACCGAAAGAGAGTTATTATGCGTATTCTGCAGTCTTTCTCTGGGCAGGGCTGATGGCATTGAATATGGCATTTTACTGGTGGAACTGCCAAAAGACAAGAACTTCTTATCAAATAGAAGGAGGAATTTTTGTAGGAATTGCAGTGATTTTGCTTGTTTTGGCAGCAGCCAGTATTATTACAAACTGGAGTTGATAAGAAAATGGAACGATTCAATAAGGCAATATCCGAATCTGGATATTGCCTTAAAACACTAGAAACATATATTCATACAAGAAACCAGTGGGCAGGACGTAATATTGTATATTATGACAGTATTGATTCTACAAATAATGAGGCAAAACGTCTTGGAAAAGAAGGTGCTTTGCACGGAACGTTAGTGATTGCACAGCAACAGACGGCAGGGAGAGGAAGACTCGGAAGAAATTGGGATTCTCCAAAGGAACAGGCAATTTATATGACCTTATTGATTCGTCCGAATATCTCACCTCAAAATGCATCGAAAGTTACACTTATTGCTGCATTAGCAGCGGCAAAAGGAATAAGAGAAGTGGCTGGTATGCCTCCTCAAATTAAATGGCCAAATGATATTGTAATTCATGGGAAAAAGCTATGCGGCATTTTAACAGAGATGAACATGGAATCAGAAAACAAATTTTTCCTTGTAGTTGGAATTGGAATTAATTGTAATAGAAAAGATTTTCCAGAGGAATTAAAGCAGACAGCGACTTCGTTGTATTTGGAAACAAAGAAGGAACAGTCAAGAGAACAGTTAATTGCTGCGGTTATGTATGCATTTGAACAATATTATTCTGTATTTATTCAGACAGAAAATCTGTCAAATCTAAAACAACAATATGAATGCCAACTAGTCAATTATAATCGTGATGTCAGAGTGCTTTCTCCAGATCATGAATATATTGGAACGAGTCGTGGAATTAATGAAGAAGGAGAACTTCTGGTTGAAGACAAGTCCGGACAGATGCATGCTGTGCGTTCTGGAGAAGTGTCAGTCAGAGGAATTTATGGGTATACAATATGAAGAAACAAGAAGAAAATATTGTGCTTTGCGGGGCCAATTCATATGAACAAAAATATTATTTAAATCAGCAGTTTTCTTCCTTGCCGCAGTCAATTAAGGATGAACTGCAAATTATGTGTGTGCTGTATACCGAAGAAGTTGGAGGAATTCTCACAATGGAGTTTGAACCTGATGGAACATTAATTTTTAAATCCATTGCAGATGATATGGATTATTATTATGATGATATCAGTGCAGGGTTAAAAATAAAACAGATGCAGCAGACGAAAATGGAATTGTTGGAATCATTGGAATTATATTATCGAATATTTTTTCTCGGAGAAAAGCCGCCAGTAGAATCATAAAGTTTATTACAGCGGAGCAGATTCGGAATATCCACTTTATTGAGGAGGAAAATTGTGTTAAAAATTGGAACAATTACATTAAAACATGGAATTGTATTAGGACCAATGGCAGGAGTGACAGATCTCCCATATCGAATGCTTTGCAAAGAGATGGGATGCGAACTTTTGTATACAGAAATGGTCAGTGCGAAAGCAATTTATTATAAAAATAAAAATACAAAGCCGTTGTTGGAAGTAAATGAAAAAGAACATCCGATTGCACTCCAATTATTTGGTTCTGATCCGAAATTAATGGCAGAGATGGCAAAGCAGTTAGAGCAAGAACCATATGATATTTTTGATGTCAATATGGGCTGTCCAGTCCCAAAAGTGGTTAATAACGGAGAAGGGTCTGCTCTTATGAAAAATCCGAAACTGGCAGGTGAGATTTTAAGTGAGTTAGTAAAAGCTGTTCAGAAACCAGTTACAGTAAAATTTAGAAAAGGATTTACAGAGCAGATAGGAGATGCGGTTGAATTTGCAAAAGTGGCAGAGCAGAGTGGGGTATCTGCGATTGCAGTTCATGGACGTACGAGAGAACAATATTATAGCGGAAAAGCAGATTGGGATGTGATTCGCCGTGTGAAAGAAGCGGTATCGATTCCCGTTATCGGAAATGGCGATATTGTGACAGCAGTGGATGCAAAGCGGATGTTAGATGAGACAGGTTGTGATGGGATTATGATTGCGAGAGCTGCAAGAGGAAATCCGTGGATTTTCCGTGAAATTACAGAATATTTGGAAAAGGGGACGGTTCCAAAACGCCCATCTTGGGAAGAAGTCGTACAGATGATTTTGAGGCATGGACGGATGCAGATGGAGTTTTCTGGAGAGTATATGGGAATTCGTCAGATGAGAAAGCATGTTGCCTGGTACACGGCTGGAATGCCTCATTCCGCAGCAATCCGACGGGCTTCCAATGAAGTAGAGTCACTGGATCAGTTAGAAGCAATTTTGAGAAATGAGAAATGGTAACTGTCAGGAAACGGTAAAAGATTTCATTGTCTTTAATAACAGACAGCTGAGAGCAGTAGGAGGAATAAGAAGAATCATTCGGAAATAAGAATACAATATTGACAGAAATTTATCTTTCGTCTATAATAATATGAATGTCAGGCTGAGATTTATCATCGAATACAGCCAGAAGAAAATGGAGGAGCGAATAATGGCTGATAAGAAAAACATTTTGACTTATGCAGGTTTAAAACGTCTGGAAGATGAATTACATGATTTAAAGGTAGTAAAACGTAAAGAGGTTGCACAAAAGATTAAAGAAGCTCGTGAACAAGGTGACTTATCGGAAAATGCAGAGTATGATGCTGCAAAAGACGAGCAGAGAGATATTGAGGCACGTATTGAAGAGCTGGAAAAGATCTTAAAAAATGCAGAAGTAGTAGTAGAAGACGAAATTGATCTGGATAAGATTAATGTAGGATGCCGTGTAACGGTATACGATTTTGAGTATGAAGAAGAATTAGAATTTTCCATCGTAGGTTCTACAGAAGCAAATAGTTTAGCATTTAAAATTTCAAATGAATCTCCAGTAGGAAAAGCATTAATGGGCAAGAAGACGGGAGATGTTGTAAAAGTAGAACTTCCAGATGGAATAGTAGAATATAAGGTGCTCAGCATTACTCGTGGCTAATTAAATAGACATAAGGCATCCTTGAGGACAGGCTGGATGCCTTAAATAAGAAAAATCACAAATAAAAACAGGAAAGTTGGAGGAAAACATGCAAAACCAAAAGCAAGAAC
Organism: Clostridiales bacterium; assembly: GCA_022778745.1. Lineage (GTDB taxonomy): Bacteria > Bacillota > Clostridia > Lachnospirales > Lachnospiraceae > Fimimorpha. Next base: position 1,923 of record JALFSR010000044.1, on the reverse strand, counting down.
CGGATATTCATCAGTTATTGAAAGTACGTCGGGAAAAGCTGGCTGATTTACAGGCAAATGGAAATGATCCATTTCAGATTACAAAGTATGATGTAACAGCACATACTGCTGATATTAAAGATAATTTTGATACATTAGAAGGAAACGCAGTATCTGTAGCAGGTCGTATGATGAGCAAGCGTGTTATGGGTAAGGCATCTTTTTGTAATGTACAAGACTTAAAAGGAAATATTCAGGTATATGTCGCAAGAGATGCAATTGGAGAAGATCCATATAAGGCATTTAAGAAAATGGATATCGGCGATATCGTAGGAATTAAGGGAGAAGTGTTTCGCACAAAGACAGGAGAAATCTCAATTCATGCGTCAGAAGTGACACTGCTTTCTAAGAGCTTACAGATTATGCCAGAAAAATATCATGGTCTTACAAATACAGATTTAAGATATCGTCAGCGTTATGTAGACTTAATGGTAAATCCGGAATCAAAAGATACGTTTATTAAGCGTTCTAAAATTATTCGTGAGATCCGTAATTACTTAGACAGCCAAGGATTTATGGAAGTGGAAACACCAATTTTAGTTGCAAATGCAGGTGGCGCAGCAGCAAGACCATTTACAACACATTATAATGCATTGGATGAAGACATTAACCTTCGTATTTCTCTTGAATTATATTTAAAGAGATTAATTGTCGGCGGATTAGAACGTGTTTATGAAATCGGACGTGTATTCCGTAATGAAGGTCTTGATACAAGACATAATCCAGAATTTACATTGATGGAGTTATATCAGGCATACACGGATTATCATGGCATGATGGATTTAACAGAAAACTTATATCGTACCGTTGCACAGAAGGTACTTGGTACAACAACTGTAACTTATAAAGGTGTAGAAATTGATCTCGGAAAGCCATTTGAACGTATTACAATGCTTGATGCAGTAAAGAAATATGCAGGTATTGATTTCTCTACTGTCAAGACAGATGAAGAAGCAAAGGCAATCGCAGATGCACATCATATTGAATATGAAGCGAGACATAAGAAAGGTGATATTTTAAGCCTCTTATTTGAAGAATATGTAGAGGAACATTTAGTTCAACCTACGTTTGTAATGGATCATCCAATCGAGATCTCACCTCTGACAAAGAAAAAACCAGAAAATCCAGATTATACAGAACGATTCGAATTATTTATCATGGGTGCAGAGATGGCAAATGCTTATTCTGAGTTAAATGATCCATTGGATCAGAGAGAACGCTTCCTCGCACAGGAAGAGATGAAAGCAGCCGGAGATGAAGAAGCAAACTCCATGGATGAAGACTTCTTAAATGCACTCGAATACGGTATGCCTCCAACAGGCGGAATCGGTTTTGGAATCGACAGAATGATAATGCTGCTGACAGACTCTCCAGCAATCAGAGACGTATTATTGTTCCCGACGATGAAGTCATTAGACAAACAAAGCTAGGAAAATGGTGTGCTACCCGTCAAGTAGACATTTTAAATATCAAAAGTTTTTTGGCTTTGGCCGCCCGTAACAGGGCGGCATTTTTATGCAGCTAATATCATTTTGTGATGAAACTCTATTGGTGTCAGCTTTCCAAGTTTTCTTTGGACACGCTTGTTCGTGTAATAATCCATGTAACCATGTATCGCCTCTGTCAATTCTGTCTTTGTTTCATATTTTTTCGTATAATACATCTCTCGTTTCATCAGTCCCCAGAATCCTTCCATAGGGCCATTGTCAATACATCTTGCGACACGCGACATGCTCTGTGTCATTCCTGCTTTCCGTATCCTCTGTCGAAAATCATTACTTGTATACTGATATCCTCTGTCCGAATGGAACAGTGGGTGTGCATCCGGATTTTCTTTTACTGCCATGTCAAATGTATCAAACACCAATAGATTGTCATTGTGAT
>JALFSR010000040.1 GCA_022778745.1 Clostridiales bacterium | reverse complement strand
TCGGAAGAATCTCTTCTAAAAATACTGTCAAAATCTCTTTCACCAATAAGATTGGGACGAACTTTCCCACGCAGTTCATCCATAAAAAATCCTATTAGTTTTGCTTATAGGATTTCATAAATTTATTGGAAAAAATGGCATTACAGATGGCGAAAATCGTCATCTGTGATTGTTGTGGGCTAAAATAGTTAAGAACCAACAGATGCACATTTTTTTACCTGTCAGTTCTTTTTATAATTCGATTTTAACACTAACTTAATGACATTGACCTAGAAGGGAGCATATCATATAGACAGTCCATTTCAATAAAATATTTCATAAATGTTGTTATTTAGTTAATACAATTAATGCATCCGTTTCTTGTACTGTTCCAGAAGCGGCTTTCTTAATTTGCTGGTAATCAGCTGTGTTACTAATAATAACTGGAGTTACAACTGGATATCCTGCTTTCTTAATGGATGGAATATCAAATGTAACAAGTAAATCTCCAACAGTTACACGATCTCCTACTTTTACTTTTACATCGTAATACTTACCCTCTAACTTTACAGTATCCAATCCAATATGAATTAATACTTCTACTCCATCATCTGATTTTAAACCAATCGCATGTTTTGTATCAAATACAGCTTCTACTGTACCAGTAACTGGTGCAACCGCACGTCCTTCTGCTGGCTCAATTGCAGCACCCTCTCCAAGCATACCACTTGAGAATACTTCGTCTGCTACTTCTGATAATGGAATGGCTTTACCTTTAATTGGCACATAAACAACTGTTGTAGAAGGTCCTGATTTTTCTTCTTTTGCAGATTCTTGTGCAGCAGCTGCTGGAGCCTGTCCGACTGCTACGACATCAGATGCACCACTTGCAATATAATCTTCTAATTTTGACTTAATTACAGTAACACGAGGTCCATAAATAACTTGAACACCATTTCCCTTGAAAATTACACCTGCTGCTCCACTTTGTGTCAACATCCCCTTATCTACTTTGGATGGATCATGAACTGTAACACGAAGTCTTGTTGCACAACAGTCTACATCACTTAAGTTATCTTTTCCGCCTAAGCCCTGTAAAATCAATGCACTCGTTGGATCAGAACCTGCAGCCTGAGCAGCCGCTGTACCTTCTCCTGCTTTTTTTGCATTTACGTCAGCTCTTGTATAAAGTTTTGTCTCTTCTGTATCATCTTCTCGTCCAGGTGTCTTCAAATTAAGCTTTTTAATTAAAACAGAGAAAAGAATATAATATACAACAAAATATCCAATACCTACAATTACAACCCAAATCCAATTTGTTTTTGCATTACCCTGTAAGATACCAAACAATGTCAAGTCGATAATACCACCAGAGAATGTCATACCAACTCCAACGTTAAATACATGCATAAGCATATAAGCAAGACCTGCAAATACACAGTGAATTACATATAAAATAGGTGCTACAAATAAAAATGTAAATTCAATTGGCTCTGTGATACCAGTTAACATTGCAGTTAAACCAGCACTTAATAATAAACTTCCTGCAATTTTACGCTTTTCTGGTTTTGCACAACGGTACATTGCCAGTGCTGCTCCTGGAAGACCAAAAATCATTAATGGGAATTTACCAGACATAAATCTTGTTGCTTCTACACTGAAGCTGTCTACACCTGCTGCTAACTGTGCAAAGAAAATGTTCTGTGCTCCCTCTACTACTCTTCCAGCTACTTCCATTGTTCCACCCATGGATGTCTGCCAGAATGGAAGATAAAATACATGATGCAATCCAAATGGAATTAATGCACGTTCCATTAATCCATATAAAAATGTTCCTGCATATCCAGACTGCATAACTAAATTTCCAACTGCACTAATTCCAGACTGGATGAATGGCCATACGAAGAACATTAAGATACCTACAAATAAGTAAACAATTGAAGAAATGATTGGCACAAAACGTGTACCTCCAAAGAAGGAGAGTACTTGTGGAAGCTGAATCTTATAGAAACGATTATGCAGTGCTGCAACGCCAAGACCTACAAGAATACCACCAAACACACCCATCTGCAGCGAACCAATACCCACTACAAATGTCGCTGAACCTTGACGTATCTGATTTAATGCATCTACTCCAGACATAATCACTTCGCCAGTAACTTCATCATATTGTGTGTACTGATAAGAAATTAACGCTCCAATTGTCGCATGCATAATAAAGAATGCAATTGCACCAGATAACGCTGCAACTTCTTTTTCTTTTTTCGCCATACCAATTGCAACTCCCATTGCAAACAAGATCGGCAAATTTGCAAATACAATATCCCCCGCTTTATTCAGCACTGTGAAGAATGCATATGGAATTGTTCCTGGTCCCATCGCTTCATACAATCCATACGCTTTCAGCATCTCTGCACTTGTCAGAGAAGAACCAATTCCGAGGAATAAACCTGCAACTGGAAGAATGGCGATTGGAAGCATAAACGAACGTCCAATTCGTTGGAATACACCAAAAATTTTGTCTTTCATTAAGACACCTCCCTAAAAATGTTGCGTGATATCATCGGATAACAACGTAGCTTTTTATTATCCAGCAATTAGTTATAGTCATCCCAAAAATTAAAGATCCTGTAATTGATTGCATATCACTTCTAACACTTTGCACCTACAAGACAAAATGTATAGTAGTTGTATTATAGCATTTTGTTACAAATATTTCAATGTTTTTTATCTATTTCTGCTTTTTTTTATATAATTTGCATATTTTTGGTATGTTTTTGTATTTTTTTACATGTTTTGCCATCTCCCTAATTAAACTTAGAAAAAGCTAACTGTACTATAAAAACCGAATCAAATCACTCTGCATTTTATTTACATATGAAACTTCTTTTGTAGTTCACTCCATACAGCTTTTCCTTGAAAAATAATTAATGCAGACAGGAATAATGCACAGCATCCAACATAGATAATCGACGGAACAATTACTGTAATTTGATCAGTTAATACTAAAATACATGGGATTAGTCCATGCAGACAATTCATAAGAAAATAAATCATATACTCTGGAGATGTCAGATGAGCAATAATTGCGATTATTATCATCACAGCCATTGTAATAAGACCTGCAATCGGCATGACATAGTTAATTGACCATCCTCTCCATCCAATCGCCACATCCCATATAATCGTTCCAACAGTAATTAAACAAAGCTGCCACATTGCATTTTTCATCAAGTTTTTTCTCTTATATAACCCTACTGTGAAAAATACCCACATGCATAATACACCACCTGCAACCCAAACCGCCCACCAGTCTTTAGAATTCATCATCCAATTTGCCATAAACGCAACAATAATAATTGCACAGCATAAGAAGTTAAATATTTGAATCATAATTCCAGAAGTATCTATCCTTTCATCTATATCTGGAAATAATTGATCATCTTCCTCTGCCTCACCGCCTAACGGACTTTGACACAGAGGGCAGTATTTATGATTCGTACGTACTTTCACATTACATTTTTTACAATAAAGCATCAAATATTCCTCCCAGCCAATTATGTTTTATAACGTTTTGCCGCAATTTCAATCTCAATTCCCATTCCACTCAATATGCGGAAAAAGTTTTTTTCAATATCCGTACTTTCAAATTGAGAACTAACCGTTAAAACAAGATTATCATTATAAGAACAAATAGACAATTCTTTTTTCGGTGTACTCGTAAACACATCAAACAAACGAATATACGGAGCAAATGGCTCTGGCATTGTGATTTTTCCAATATTTGAGAAAATCGCTGTATCAGAAGAAAATGAAAGTACACTTCCAATTTGAATAAATAACGTTTTTAATTCCAATGGCACCATTCGTAATATTGGATTGCATTCAAGCGAAATTAATTCATGCATTCGAATGGCCATTCGTTCTTTTGTAAGCTCTTTTTTAAAAAACTGTTTTACAAATTCTATGACATCTTCTAATTGATCACTGTCTCTTAAAAAATCATATCCAATATCAATCCATCCGAAAAAATTTCTGGCAGAATTAGATGGATAGTAATTTCTAAGATTTACTGGAATCATAAGAGATACTGGTTTCTTTTTTTGTCTCACTGTCATCTCCATTTGAATAGAGCAAAGAAGTACAGCCGTAAGCAAAACAGTCATTGTCGTATTATATTCCTTCGCTTTTGCCAACACCGCTTTTGCAGACATTACGCCTTCTGTAATCTGCATATGTCCATATTCAATACGTTCCCCTTTTAGTTGAAATGCACGGTATTTTGGAATATCCTGTTTTAATTGTTTATTTGCTTTTTTCCATTCGTCCGAATAATATTTCTGAAAACTATCATCTTTTTGTGCCTCATGAGAAGCATCATAATCAATCACTGGCATATTATGTGCAAATACATCGCGGTGTTTCATCGTTAAATAACTATACACAAGCATTCTCAAAAAATGCAGTGCTCCTGTTCCGTCCGTTAACGCATGAAATACTTCAAAATTAATTCTTTTATGAAAATATGTTACTTCAAATAATAAATTTTTTTGATCTCGAATATAAATACTGCTGCACGGAGGACGATATTCTTCTTTTACAACTGGTTCTAGCTCACTACTCTCAAAATAATACCAAAATAAACCTTTTCTTAATACTGACCGAAACAACGGAAATGATTCCATTGTCTCATTTAACGCCTGCTGAAGGACAATTGGATCAACTTCTTCCGTCAATTCGCATGCAAATCGAAATACTCGAACATCTTTTTTTCCACTTGTCGCAGGAAAAATCTTTGCCGCATTGTCAAGACGACTCCATTTTGTTAATTTTGTTTTAAACATCGTATTCCCCATTTTCTAAAAATTGGTTGATGAGTTCGTATGTCTCACGTACAAGTACATATTTTGTACTCAATGCAAAATATCCATGAAGAGCATCCTGCATCCGATATGCTTTTACTTTATTTCCTGCTGCCTTCAAACGCCTTGCATATTCCTCTCCCTCATCTCTTAGCGGATCATACTCCGCTGTGATCACTAATGTTTCTGGTAAATTTGAGAAATCATCTGCCATCAATGGTGAAAAATATGGATTTTTATAGTCTTCTTCCGTATTTTTGTACATCTTTAAATATTCTTGTACATCTTTTCTTGTCAAAATATATTCCGTTCCATTCTCAATCATTGACTTTGTCGGACAATTTCCAGGTGCATACTCATTATAAACACATGGATAAATCAATATTTGCCTTTTTACAGAAAATTCACCCGTATCTCTTGCCATCATCGAAACCGCAGCCACTAAATTTGCCCCTGCACTGTCTCCGATTAAAACAATTTGATCAGGATCTACATTTAAAAAGAACTGCTTAGAAAAAATATGTTTTATTACAGCATAACAGTCTTGAAGCGGAATTGGAAAACGATTTTCTGGTGCTAACCGATAATCAATTGAAACAACTGCCAATCTCGTATGTTTCGCCATATAATGGCAAACTCGATTATATGTCTCTACACTTTCTGTTGTCCACCCTCCTCCGTGAATAAATAAAATAAGAGGACAAATCCCGCCTTGTTCTCCATGATGAATGATCATTTCTTCTTCTGGAAAATAAATACGAATTGGTACTTCATGATGATCATTCATAATTTTATCATCAATTGTCTTATAAAATGGCTTCATTAAATCTAACTCTTTTAAACTTGCAAACTTACGAGATGATTTTAAGTCCAGTTCTGTATCAGACAGCGCTTTGAGTGCTGCACGCATTACTTTATTAATTGCCATAGATACCTCCTATTTGAAAAAGAAGGCTGCAAAATAATTTTCTTATAGAAAAATATTCTACAGCCTTTTCCTTAATTCTATGAGCAAAACGATAAGCCGGGTTATGTCGTGAATGATCATCTATCTAGTCGTTTTGTTACCAAAACGATCCAGCGACCTACCCGAAAGCAAGCGGGCCACTTTACGCTTTCTGTTCGGTCTTGCTTCGAATGGGGTTTACATATACCCTGCATGTTACCAGACAGGAGGTAGTCTCTTACACTGCCTTTCCACCCTTACCAGAAAATTCTGGCGGTATATTTCTGTTGCACTATCCTTAGAGTCGCCTCCACCGGACGTTATCCGGCATCCTGCCCTATGAAGCCCGGACTTTCCTCACCTGCTGCCTTTCGGCATATGCAGCCGCGATCATTTATCTTACTCATGACATTATCATATCACGAATCTCTGATCTTGTAAATAAAAAAGTAAATATCTCGTTATTTGCTCAAAAAATAAATATATTTTTTATTTTTTAATCAGGCGAATTTCGATTCCTTCAAGTCTTAAGCCTTTGCCCTTTGTTCCAGACATTGCATTATCTCTTACCCACTTCTGCCAGCCTTCATTCTGTACATGTGTACGGTATTCTACACTGTATTTCTGCGCTAACTCTCCTGTGAGACGAATCTTAATTCCTTCCAGTCTTAAGCCTTTGCCCTTTGTTCCAGACATTGCTCCGTTCGATACATAAGACTGCCAGCCAATATTTTGTACGTGAGTTGTATATTCCACTCCGCCCTTTAATCCATCGCCATTGACACGAATCTTAATTCCTTCGAGTCTTAAACCTTTGCCCTTTGTTCCAGACATTGCTCCATCCATCACTTCTGCCTGCCAGCCAATATTCTGTACATGCGTTGTGTAACTGATGCTTGGTTTTGGATCTTTCTTATTTGTTACATAAGCGTTGTCTGTTGATCCAGGAGCTTTCTGTCCTTTTTCTACTAAGCGGATTTCAATTCCTTCTAATCTCTTTGATAACCCTGCTGTTCCAGACTTTCCATCGTTAACTGCCCAACCGAGCCATCCAAGATCTTGTACATGGGTACGATAATATACATCATATTTTTCAGAAATTGCTCCTGCAAGACGAACCTGAATTGCCTCTAAACGTAAGCCCTTGCCACTTGTTCCAGCCATCGCTCCGTCCGCTACATAGGACTGCCATCCTTCGTTTTGTACATGCGTACGATATTCTACGCTTCCGCCAATTGTATTGTTTTCAAGACGAATCTGAATTCCTTCCAGACGAAGTCCTTTGCCCTTTGTTCCAGACATCTCACCATCAAACACGTATGGCTGCCAGCCTACGTTCTGTACATGAGTACGATAAGAAATCTTTAATGGCTGCTGTGGAAGAACTACTTCTGCTTTCTGTAAGCTAGATGCTGCACTCATCACTGTTTCTAATGCTGCATCTACTTCTTCCTGTGTTGCTTCTGCATTTGCAACTACTGCATTTGCTTCTGCTAATGCTTCTGCAAATGGCTTCCAGCTCTCTTCTGTATAGTCTGCTTCTTTATAAGTACTATAAATCTTAGCTGCAACTTCAAGACCAACTTTATTTACTTGTGCTGGTTTTTCTGCTTTTACTAATTCTTCGCCTGCATCTGTTAATGCCTTTAACGCTGCATCTACTTCTTCTTGTGTTGCCTCTTCATCTGCAATTACTTCATTTGCTTTTGCTAATGCTTCTGCAAATGGAGCCCAGCTTTCTTCTGTATAATCAGCTTCTTCATATGTACCATAAATACCTGCAACGATCTTAACTGCATTCTTATCTATTACAGCTGGAATCTCTGCTTTCTGTAATTTAGATGCTGCAATAATTACATTATCTAACGCATCATCAATCTGAGCCTGAGTTGGTTCTGGAGCTTCTAATACTGCCTTTGCTGCTGCTAATGCTTCTGCAAATGGAGTCCAGCTTTCTTCTGTATAATCTGTTTCTTCATATGTACTGTAAATATCTACTACAACTTCTAATACTTCTTTTGTTGGAACAGGAGCTTCACCAAATGCGAGTTCTGGAACAACACAATATCCATCTGTTGCCTGAATCGTAACAGGTGCTTCTTTTGTCTCTGCTCCGTTTACAGCCTGTACTGTATACTCACCAAATGGAATCTTCTTAAACTGATAATTTCCAAGTACATCTGTCTTAGTTTCTTTTACTGTACTGCCTTCTGCATCAATGATAGATACTTTTGCACCTTCTAATGCATTGCCATTGAGTGATACATATCCAGCTGCTGTCTGAACATCACCTTCTGGTGAATCATAAGAAGTTACTTTTACATTATCAACGATAACATCATGTGTATTTTTTGTATTTAAGCCGATTGCACCAGATTCAACCTGTACTCCACTCATTGTGTTACTTAAAATTTGTTCTCCATTTACCCACAATGTGATTGTCTTATCAACAATCTCAGCCTTCAAGTGCATTGTTTCTCCAGCCTTAAATGCAGGACCAGCAGACATATTTGACCAACTGTTTCCGGTCTTATCTCCCCAGTATTCTGTGAAGTATGAACTTGCTCCATCTCCAACACCAACATAAACACGGTTATTCATATCTTTCGCACGTAACAAAATACCAAGACGAATACCATCCGCCTGTGTTGTTAAGTCCATTTCAACACAACCATTCTTAAACTCAGGTGCATTCTTTTCATAAACGTTAGAATGTCCGCCACCTTGGAATAAGATATTGTTTGCATCACCAGTACTCTTAATTGTTGTACTCTTTGTATTTCCAGCTAAATCTGCCCAGTAGATTTCACCATCATTATAATCGTTTTCATAATCTGCAGTAGATTTTGGAGGAAGCATTAAGTTTACAACTGCAACTTCTGATTTCACTGCTACAAATTCTTTTGTCACAGCATCATATCCATCTACTGCTACAGAGATTGTGTAATCTTTTGTTGGAACGTCATTAAATTCATACTGTCCTTTTCGGTTTGTCACTGTTTCCTGAACATAGCTTCCAGAAGTTAATTTAACGGTTGCTTTTGCCATTGGCTTGCCAACTGCTGTTACAACACCCTTAACTGTTGTTGATTCTTCTGTTAATACGAAATCTTTTACAACATCCTTTTCGTCTGCTGCTTCTTCTGTTACTGTAACACTTTCTTTTACGGTTACATATTGAGGATCCTCTGCTACGATTGTCTGATCACCAAATGGTACACCATGTAATACATATGCTCCATTTGAGTCTGTCTTTGCAGTAATATCTCCAATTGTAATCGCAACACCTGCTACTGCAGCGCCTGCTTCATTTGTTACTGTACCAGATACATTGCCACCAATGCGATCCAATGCCTTAACAGCTTTATCTAATGTATCATATGCATTGTCAATCTGAGCCTGAGTAGATTCAAAGTTATCCAATACATTTTGTGCTGCTTTTAATGCATCTGCAAATACGTTCCATGTGTTTTCGGAATAGTTTGCACTATTTCTGTTACTGTTTGCATCTACCAATGCGATTAACTTTGTTCTATCAACACTAGATTTTTCAATTACAAGATTATCTAATACGAAATCTTTATATCCGCCAAAGTTTGCTGCAGAACCACTTGTTCCCTGTGTATCAGCAGGTAATCCTGTAGAATAGATACCAAACCATGTCTGTCCATTTTCAGCACCTGTAATTAACATTGTATAAGTATCTTTCTGACCCTTCATCTCACCATTTTCATCTGGCTTCATAGAAGTCTTTAATGGGATAATTGGGAATTTATCATATTCATATTCACTGTCACCTATGATAATGCCATAAGTGTCATCGGAACCTGTCTCATAATCAAATGTCACACGATAAGTAACACCTGGCTCGAAACGGAAGTTCTGAGGAATTGTCTGGTAAACAACATCCCAGCCCTGTACTAAACCGTTTGTCTTTAATGACCAATTGCCTTCTAATACGTCGTCAAGCTTCTTCACACCGTCATACCATCCAGCCTGTGTATATGGCTCATGCTTTTCGGATAAATGTGTACGGTTATCCTGAACACCTTCTACTCCACCAATTACAAATGGCCAAATACCTTGCGGTACATTTTCAAAATCTTGCTTAAATGTATTTCCTTCTTCACAGTTCTGTTCTGTTTCTACTACACGGAAGTCATCCATGTAGGCAGCACCTTCTCCAGCTTCTCTTCTTACTGTTAAAGTTACTTCTCCGCCCTTTTCCGGAACATCAAAGAATACATACATATTCTGGAAATAACTTCCTCCATTTGCTACTGTCTGGCAGTTTGTGTTATGAGCATCTGCCTGAACATAATTTTTAGCAAGTGAACGCTGTGTATAAGTAGAATCTACTACCTTTCCATCAACAGAAACTTCAATATAGGTCTTTGCATCACTTCTGTTATCAACACCAACATATGCTGCATATCTCTGTCCAGATTTTAAATCTGTTAATTTCTGTGTCAGAGCTACTTCATCTGCTGCATTTGCTAACTGAAGCATATTATTGCTTGTTACACTCTTTACAACAGTTGCTGCTTGCTTTTCACCAGAAATTGTCCAATACTGTAATGGATTTCTGCTGTTAAAGCCAGTGTCTTTCATATGTACACCATCGCTCCAATTTAACTGTTCATCTGTTAAATCTGGAGATGCTGTTCCTTTATGAATAACATAAGGTGTACTTTCTGCTGCTTCTATTGTAATAGTATTATCTGTTACAGCTAGTTCTGTTTCATTTTCTTTTCCATATTCAGAAAGAGTATATAACTTAACTGTACTTAATCCTGCCCAGCTGTCTGGAAGTTCCCATGTAGTTGTTCCGCCAGCCTGATTCCAATGATATAATTTTTCATCATTAGAAGCTAAATCGTTACCATTTGCATCCCAGAACCAAGGAATCAAATACTTTTCTCCATCCATGATCTTCTTTCCATTGAATGTCATTGTTCTAAGATCATATCCAGCATTATTAACATCATTTGACTGTCTTTCAATGACTAAAGTATTTTCTCTTTCCTCATCCTGCAATGTAATTCTCATATCTGGTGTCCATGTATAAGTTTCACCATTATCTGACATTGTTACTGGTGTACCATTTTCCCACTTCATAACAAGATAATGCTGTACAAACTTAGATGCTAAATCATCGTCAAACAGGTTATTGATGTAACCAATATAATCATTACGTCCCTGCCATCCTTCAAAGTCTTTCATGTCATATCCACCAAGCAGAGGATTTCTGGCAGCACCACCATATGCTCGGTAATCTCCAACCCAAGAATCTTTCTGATGATTTGCAATAAAACGTGCAATAAAGCTGTTGATACCCTTTAAGGAATATCCGCCATAAGTTAAATCGGCTGCCCAGTGCTGGAATGTAGAATCATATGCATTTGCATAACCCCATTCACCAGCGACTCTCCATCCACAGTTTGTGATTTCTTTTGCCAGCTGACGGCTTGCCCATGTACCATTATCACCGGACTGTCTATTGCCCCATACATCGACATAAATAAAGTCAAGCATGTCGCCTTCGTCTCCGCCAAGTTTTTCATGTAAATCCATAAAACGCTGTGCACGACCATTTCTTAAATCATAATCTGCATTAATATTCACACCCTGGTCTAACCAGTTCCATCCAAAGCTAAGACTTCCATCAGCATTCTTTCTTAAACGATCTGTATCAAAATAAATAGATTCTGGATATGTCTCACTCGCATTTACATGAATACCAAATGTAGCACCAAATTCAAGACCTTTTTCTAATAAATACTTCATTCCTTCTACGCCACCGATACGAGTACCGATATCTGCATAGTTCAAATGTCCAGAGTCATGACCTTCACTACCATAACCCTTTAACAAAATAGACTGTCCCAGTCCATCTGTATTTAAATAAACTTTCTTTACATTATCTAAAGTCATTAAGAATGGGTTTTGTGCCTGGCTTCCGAAATTCATTGCAATACGTAATGCAACGCGATCTGGAACTAATTCACAACCAAGTGGATTGTTCATAATATCACGATATGCAATCGCTCCATCCTGCCAATCTACCACTTCATCACCATTCTGATCTTCTGTCAATGCAACCTTTAAGCAAGGAAGCTCTTCTTCTGTATTTTCTTCACGGTATTCTGGTCCCTTCTGGTATGTCCAGTAAGTACTTGCAAGACCAGCTTCTTTATAAGATTCCTGTACTGTTACATTTGATGTTACTCTCTGCCAATCACTTGTTACATTATTTTCGGAATTACTCCAAAGACCTGCACTCAGTCCGTCTGCTGACACAAATGCATACATATAACCATTCGTTCCAGATGCTAATGCACTTACTTCTGCAATTGTATCACCATTTCTATGTGTATTTGTGGACATGTTTGATCCTGCAAAAGCAGCTCCTGACTGTGTAGAGCGTACAGATAAGAAATTCACTGCTGACATATCAATTGTTGTCACGCAATTCGCAATCTTATTTTCAACATTTGTGATTTTAAATGTTAATGTGTTCTTTTCTACTGTCATTGTCGCAGTTAAAACTGCATCAATATTAGCTTCTTCATCTTTTACTACCATTGTGTAAGTCGCTTTATTTTCTGCGTCTTTCTTAAATGTCACTTCTGGCTTGATTGCAGTCTGTCCGATTTTAATTGTGTCAACTGCTGTTGTCTGAGCAAGCATCTTCTTTCCATTTAATGTATATCCAATAACTCTTGGGAAAGTATTATCAATGCCTACTTCCATCTCTGATGACTTCAATGTCTCAGGAGCTTCATAATCAATTCCATCTGCTGTCTTAATAACAAGATCTGGAACTACAATATCCTCTTCTTCTACTGTAACTGTTGTACTTGATGAAGTATATCCAGTTTTAGAAGCTGTTACTGTATATTCTCCGCTCTTTACTGCATCAAATGTATAAGTTCCGTCATCTCCTGTCGTTGTACTCTTATCACCAAGAGTTACTATTGCTCCAGCTAATGCATTATTATCTTTATCTACGACTTTACCAGTTACAGTTACAACTGTAGTTTTTGTTTCGTGAGTGTAAGCTTCTCCACTGTCTGTAGAAGCGAGTTCCCATGTATCGTTTCCATCTTTGATAATCTGTGTTTCATTGCCCTCTGCATCATAAGAACTAATCACTACATCTTTGAATGACAATGTAGGAGGAGTTTTATCATATCTGCCGAGTAACAGAGCAATTCTTCCATCACTTAATGATTCAAAATATGGAGCATCAAACTCTGTATTTCCATTGCTATCTTTTACTGCTTCTCCGTCTACAGTAAGGCTTAATTTTGAATTATTAAAGCGAATCTTTACAGTTACTTCCTGTCCAGGTGCTAAACCAGCTCTATTTAAATCAATCCAAGAGCCTGCACCTTCCTGGTTCTGTATAAACCATGCAGTATCATGAACACCAGCACCTACAAACTCTGTATTATTTTTTGCTGCAATAGCAAAATATGCCTGTGTCTTTGTTACATTTTCATCCGTCTTAATTGTCATCTGAATGCTTCCATTCGTCAGACCTTCTGCTTCCTGATTTGTAAGGAATAATAATGCTTTATTATTTCCATTATTATTGTTCGCGCCTGCTGAAAACTGTCTCCAAATCGTCGTCACAGCTCTTGACTCAGGAGCAGCCATAGCAGTTATTGCCTTACCAGATACTAACTGAGATATAATCATCACAGCTACCAATAGCCATGACAATATTCTCTTCATCTTTTTCTGTTTTTCCATATATGACTCCTTTCCGTCTGTTCCAATTAATATTCTTTGTTCGATTTCGTCCACACGCACTTTGACATTGAACTATCATTGTATCAGACATCTTGTTCTTTCCATTTCTGGATTTATTCGTTCGGACTATTATGCCTCCTTCCTTTTTTATTCATCTGAATCAATTTGAGTTCAGATGGAATTTTTTTGCCTTTTGCTTAATAAAAACTGTCAAACAAAAAAGGTATGATAAACAAGGCGTCCTTTCTCCTTATTTATTTTGCACAATTTTATCATACTTTTTTGCTCTTGTATATACACATCATCTATAATGCAAATTTTTTCCATTTTTGTGCAAATGCATTTTATCAAAAATTTTTTTCTACATCTCTATCTATTTGAACAATTCGCACATGAGAAAAATACACCCTTTTTCGATACAGAAAATTAAAAAAACTTCTAAATATTTCTCTTATTTACATAAAAAAAGCCTTTCTAGCTTCAACAATCATCTGAGAACTAGAAAAGCTTCTTTAAATTAATTCATACTATAATATATACTCGAATATTTTATCAATTATCATCTACAAGAGCAGCTGTGATAATTGCCATTGAATAAACTTCCTCTGCATTACAGCCACGGGATAAATCGTTAATTGGGGCATTCAAACCTAATAAAATAGGACCGTATGCATCAAAATTACCTAAACGCTGAGCAATCTTATAACCAATATTACCAGCATTAATATCTGGGAATACGAATACATTTGCATGTCCAGCTACTGGATTGTTTGGACACTTTGTTCGAGCAACACGAGGAGATACGGCAGCATCAAACTGTAATTCTCCCTCGATTGGAAGGTCTGGTCTTAATGACTTTGCTTTCTGTGCTGCATTACGCATCTTTTCAACGTCATCTCCCTTACCAGAACCAAGTGTAGAGTAACTTAAAAATGCTACTCTTGGATCAATACCAAATACACGACCACATTCTGCAGTTCCAATAGCGATTTCCACTAATTCATCTTCTGTTGGTTTCAAGTTAATTGCACAATCACCCATTGCCAATACTTCATTTTCACCAGTTGCAGATGGACGAACTAAAATAAAACAAGAAGATACAATATTATGACCTGGTTTCGTTTTGATTAACTGTAATGCTGGACGAACAGTGTCCGCTGTAGAATAAGTTGCTCCACCAAGAAGAGAATCTGCAACTCCCATCTTAACAAGCATTGTACCAAAATAGTTTCCACGCTTTAACATCTTTCGTGCATCTTCTGGCTGTACATTTTTTCCTTTACGTAACTCGCAAAATAACTCTACCATCTCATCCATACGATCATAATTATCTGGATCAATGATCTGAGCACCTCTAATATTATATCCAAACTCTTCTGCTGCTGCATTAACAGCATCAAGATTACCAACTAAAATGGGGGTAAGGAAATTAGATGCAAGTAAACGAGACACTGCCTCTAAAATACGAGGATCTGTTCCCTCCGTAAACACAATTTTCTTTGGACTTTGTTTCAGTTTATGAATCATCATACCGAAACCCTTCATATTTCTCATAAAAAAACCTCCTTCATCACTATGTCTTTTGCGACACCTTCTCTTAATAATTTACCACATTTTCAAAATTTTTCAATAGTATAAACAATAATCTAAAAATTAACAAACTTTTCCATTATTGTACCGCTAAAAATACACGTATTCCTTCTATAACCATGACTTTTATTTCTATTTTCATCTCATATCCACTTCAAAATAATCTCTTAAGCTTTATTTTCCATCTTATATAAAACCTTTGCAATTATTATTGTTACATAATTTTTTTAATTTTTATAAACGTATTATTATTTTTTATTTTTCTAATCAATAACAAAAGTTTTTATTTCTAAATATAATCAATCAATAATTGTTAAAAAAAGAACAACCTTTGCCAAAATCAGGTGAATTTTAATAATTTGTAAATATTTGGATAATTTTGTACTTCAAAAAAACTTTTTAATTTCTCTTAAGTGCTTAATTCAGTTCTCAATGCTCACCCTAGTACGGATATCCTCTCGGCTCACTTGAATCATCTTCCTTCCTAACTTTGGAAGTTGAGCATTAAAATATGGTGCTAAGCCAAGAGTTAAAATCTATGACTTAGCATTTTTTTTATTTCTCCATCTCTCAAAAAATATGATGTCAATGGTAGATTGGTGAGCTTTGCAAACTCTTTGATAAATGATGAACCTCTGGTGAGATTGATGTATGTTCTGTCGGATATCTTTGCTACTCTGAAATTGTGAATGAATTCAAATAAGTCTTCAGAGCAATAGTTGTTTTTAAGGACTTTGAATTGTAAAAGTCGTGTTAATAATACTGCAAGATAACAGATCAGAAAATGACCTGTTATAGTATCCTCTTTTTGTAAATATACAGGTCGTGCATCAAGCTGCGACTTCATTATTCTGAATGATTCTTCAATTCTCCAAAGATTATGATATGCATCATATATGTCCTTGTCAGGCATGGATAGTTCTGATGTGACCAACATGGTATAACCGGCAAGTTCAAGAGATTTTTTTATCAGTTCTTCGTTCATGGTAACTTTAACTTTCCCATCGGTATCATTCCCTTTTTTGTCGGTAGTAGTGAAAACTACATATTTGGCGCAATCTCCATACTCTGATTTTTTTGCCTGAGATGCTTTTAACATCTTGGCTTTTTCAATCTCTTTATTAATCTCATAAATTTGTTTTTTAGCAAACTTGGGATTATATGTAACAATTCTTTTTTCTCTAAGCTTAAATGTTCTGTAACGCCCTGTGGATGCGTCTTTCATCCTGTACTCGAAGTCATCGATACATTCCTTTATTCGATACAAAACATCACCATTAGCATTTTTGACATCTCTGTAATCATTGGGAAGAAGCACCCATGTTCGTTCCGTTTCCGGAAGCTGTTTTACTGATTTTGAGAAGATATAACCATCGCCATTTTTTACCGCATGAAAAATATTTTCTGCACAATTAAGGCCTTTATCAGCTATCTGTATGGTTCTTCCGGATACAGAGTTTCTTGTCTTTAGTTCATCAATTATACTTCGTATTACTGGCTTCTCGCTTTCATTACCCGGGAATAATTTCATGCCTATGGGAATCTGATTTGCATCAAGAAGAAGACCAAGTCCAACGATAGGTTCTTTCCTGTTTTCTTTTGAAGATCCTTTCTTTCTGAAATCGTCTTCGTTATCTATTTCAAAATAAAAGTTTGTGCAATCGAAATAGGTGTGTGAAGTATCAAACTTATAGAGTTGCTGAACCTGATGATTGTATATCTCAATAATCTTTTCGTATTCGCATCCAATATACTCAAGTCCGTCATAAAGCTGGTTTAAGGAAAAATCATAGGCATCAAAAAGTTTTGGTATTACTTCGTCGTATGTTTTTGATTTCGAGCATGGGTGTACAAGTCTTGCATAGACAAGAGATGACATCATATCAAAAACACTGAAACGAAAATTAGTAGCTGTCTGCATTAAGTCTATGTATTTCTTCACGGAAAGTTTATCGTTGATATTTTTAAGTGGAAAATATCCAATTAGTTTTTCAGGCGATTCATCAGATATCTGCTGTGCTTTTTTAGCATTCTTTGTAGCCTGAAATTGTTGGTTAAGCTTATTAACCTCTTCCTTGAAATAGGATATAGGGTCTTCAATCCCTTTTGCCTGTAATTCGTGAACATATCCAATTGGTTTATAAGATTTATGAGCAGTATGCCCACGTTCAGGATCATAAAAACTTTCGTAAATTTGAAGATATAATCCTTTTTTATTTGTTGTTTTCTTTAAGAAATAAGCCATAAAAATCACCCTCTTATATCATAGCACCATAGCACCGTATATGCAAGCAAAATAAAAAATATTTGTCAAGTTTTTTTAACTAAAAAAAAGTCAGCATTTACGCTGACTTGAACATAATCATATATAATTAAACTCTCAAATAAATGTGGTGCTAAATCCTAAAGACGGGATTTGTTTATATTTACTATGTACGTAACTTATGTTGTATGATATAATAAAGCTATAATGGAAAGGTGTATATTAAATTATAACTGGATATAACTGAATTAAGGAGGCATTATGGATAATCACGAAAAAAAGACGAAATATAATCTTAAATATGCAAAAGAAAAATTAAAAAGAATTCCTCTTGATGTACAAAAAGAGAAATATGAGGAAATCAAAACCCATGCAGAAAAACAAGATGAAAGCGTAAACGGCTTTATTAAGCGTGCAATAGATGAAACAATAGAACATGATAATAAAAAGTTGGCATCTGCTACCAGTATGGAAAGTGGGGGATAATATGGCACTACCACAGGAAAGAATTTATACAATAGATGATATTTATAAATTACCAGAAGGTGAACGAGCCCAGCTCATTGACGGACAAATTTATTATATAGCTCCACCTAGTAGGAAACATCAAAAATTAGTAAGTTCTTTGAATACAAGTATCTATAACTATATCAACTCAAAAAATGGAGATTGCGAAGTATATCCAGCTCCATTTGCCGTATTTCTCAATGAAGATGACAGAAACTATGTAGAGCCTGATATTTCGGTTATCCGTGATAAAAATAAACTGGATGATAGAGGCTGCAAAGGCTCTCCAGATTGGATTATTGAGATTGTGTCACCTAGCAGCAAACGAATTGATTATATGATAAAGCTATTCAAATATCGTACTGCTGGGGTAAAGGAATATTGGATTGTTGACCCATTAAAAGACCGAATTCTTATCTATTACTTTCCAAATGATTTCATGGAAGAATATACCTTTCATGATAAAATAAGAGTCAATATCTATGACGATCTTGAAATTGACTTTGACCAAATACAATTATAAACTATCCACACACTAAAATAATCCGCTGCCTTTTGGCGATTTAGCTATTAGCAGCGGATAACCGTACATTGACAGTATAATATATTTAACTAGGCAGCCAGTAGGACGACGCTGCCCAATCCGAGTCTTGCGGAAAGGGGAAATGTCTTATGAGTACATATGAGGAATTCATGCTCATCATTGCAGTAGTAGGTTTCATTGTGTCAATTCTTAATTATACCAAAAAGAAATAGCCGTCCTTAACTTGGCAGAGCATAGGACAGCTATTTCTTAGTAACTGTTTATAATATCGCCAGGTTAGGTAGCTTGCACCTACCTTCTGGCTGTCTTGTTAAGTATATTATACCATATTAGTACAAAATATCAAGTGTTTTTCAAAAACAAGCAGAGATAACTTTCGTAGATTTGCCTACACTGTGGGGTAACGATTCAAACGCCTACACTTTAAAACGAAATGTAGGCATTCATCTGTACTCAATTTTAGATATTTCACCTGTTTACTTGACAAGCAATGTCATTAAGTTAGTGTTAAAATCGAATTATAAAAAGAACTGACAGGTAAAAAAATGTGCATCTGTTGGCTCTTAACTATTTTAACCCCCAACAATCACAGATGACGATTTTCGCCATCTGTGATGCCATTTTTTCCAATAAATTTATGAAATCCTAT
>JALFSR010000058.1 GCA_022778745.1 Clostridiales bacterium | reverse complement strand
ATGTCTAAATCAAAAGGAAATGTTGTATCTCCAGATGATTTAGTAGAAAACTACGGCTGTGATGCATTAAGACTTTATGAATTATTTGTAGGACCACCAGAATTAGATGCAGAATGGGACGACAGAGGAATTGACGGAGTATACCGTTTCTTAAACCGTTTCTGGAATTTAGTACAAAATTCAAAAGATTTGGATATTAAGCCTACAAGGGAAATGATCAAGCTGAGAAATCGTCTTGTTTACGATATTGAAAATCGTTTTGAGCAGTTTAGCTTAAATACTGTAATTTCTGGATTTATGGAATACAATAATAAGTTCATCGAACTGGCAAAGAAACAGGGCGGTATTGATAAAGAGACATTAAAGACATTTGTTGTACTTTTATCTCCATTTGCTCCTCATATCGGAGAAGAACTTTGGCAGCAGTTAGGTGGAACAGGCAGTGTATTCCATAGTACATGGCCAACCTATGAGGAAGAACATTTAAAAGACGATGAAGTAGAAATCGCAGTTCAGATCAATGGAAAGACAAAAGGTACTATTACAATTGCCGTCGATTTAAGCAAAGAAGATGCTATTTTGGCAGCAAAAGAAGCTTTGGGTGATAAATTAAATGGTACGATCGTAAAGGAAGTTTATGTTCCAGGACGTATTGTTAATATTGTACAAAGACCTGCAAAATAATAATCTAAAAATAATAATCAAAGAAAAAAGATTCTGCACCTCCTGTAATTGTATAGAATGACATACAGTTCGGGGAGCAGAATCTTTTTGCATCATAGGAGAAAAATTTACATAATGAGACGAAGAATAAGAAGGTTTTTAATGCTGTGCATTATGATCGTTTGCTGCAGCAGTATTGATGCGGAAGCATCGGAATACGGGGAAGATGCAAATGTATTCAAACGGTTGATTGAGCAACAGTATCAGTCACAAGAAACAGAAGAGGGAAAAGCAGAAGCGATTCAGCAATTTTTTATAGACCGAATTTTGTATATGGGATATCAGCCAACAAAACTTCCATTTTATAATACTTCTTCAGAGGCAAATGATTCAGACATTAGTATGAATCTTGTGTTTCAGCGAGGGGGATTGAGCGAAAATGTAATTGTTTTAGAAGCATGCTATAGAGAAAACGCAGTCGGAGCAGCAGTATTGCTTGAGTTGGCAAATCAATTGGCATCACAAAAGGAACTTCCTTATACTGTTCAATTTCTTCTTACAGATAAGACGAGTGAACAAGGAAGTGAACAGTATTTAAGTCAGTTGACACAGGAACAAAAAAGTCATCTGATTGGTGTAGTTTCTTTTGATACAGTGCAAGAACAGAGTGGAATTAAAGTATTAAAAAGTGCAAATGATCAATGGCTGTTTTATCAAATACAATCAATTGCAAAGCAGTTAAAGGTATCATTTCTGACAGGGCAAACATTGTTATCTATATGGGAGGAAAATGAAATTCCACAAGTAAAAATTATAATCTCCGATGTATATAGCCAGATGAGAAATGCAGCAATGTTGATGGATGCCTGGATTGGGAATGCGAATGAAAACAACGCAGCGGCAGTGATCTCACAGCAATATGTGCAAAATCATAGTGAAAAATTGCAAATAAATGAGCCAATGTTTTATGGTATTTCCGTACAGAAAGCAGTCAAAGCGATTATTGTACTGGCGGCGACGGCCTGCCTGCTTGTAGCTTGTTTTCAGCTGGAATTTCAAAGAAGAAAAAGAAAAAAACAACATTAAATATAGATATTTTGGTATAGAATATAATGTGTATCCCCTGCCGCTTGTTTTATGGGTTGGCAGGGGATATTTGTGACTCTAACACTATTTTGCAGAGACATAGAAACGATTAAGAATGATTCTTACGTTTTTTTGCGCTGATTAATTTTGACATTCGGCGCAGTAATTCGACTTTTTTTCGCTCAGCAGGAGACATGTTCGCAGTCATTGCGCGGACAAGCATTTCTGTCTCTTCATCTGTAAAGTGAATTCCTTTTTCATTTGCACGCTGAGCGACACTCATTAAAAAAGGCATCACTTCATTTTGACTTTTTCCATTGGCTTCTTTCATGAGAGAAGCTAAAAATTCCATCTTGTCAGAAGCAATATTTGGCTGTTTTTGTTCCATATACCCTCCAATAAAAATTTAGACGTCTTGCAAATCTTCCATTTCTTTTAACAATTTCATCATTTGATTTAAATTTAAAATTGTATTTATCATTTCCTGCTCTTTTGGTGTACAAAAGGTACAAATTGCCTGAAACAGTCCATTTTCCCGCTCCTCTTCATTGACAGAAGAACTGGAAAAAATTTCTTCTTGCTCTTTATCAAAGTCTTGTAAAGTATGCATCACTTCATTAATTTTTAAATAAGTAAGAAAAAGCTTCCTTGTATCATTTGACAGATAGGGAAGAGAGGCTTTAATCATCATTTTGTAGCGATCCTCTGGATGCGGCATATTTTTCCTCCATTCCATTGTAATTCTAAAAAAACTATATGCGCAAAGGCAGCAGATTATCCCAAGTCGAATATATTATTTATAAGTAATTCAAGAATGAAGTGGCATTTTTGATAGTATAGATCAGTATGGCTGATATAAAAATTGATAGAAGGAAAGGAATTGAATTATGTTAATTATAGATGGAAATGCAGTATATGAGATGGATGAAGAATGTATGAAAAGGAATCATATGAATTCCGAAAAATTATATGGAATGATGGAAGAAAAGAAGGAAAGAGAAACTTATAAAACAACAGTTATAAAAAAAGCAAAGTATACAGGAGAAGGTGTCACAGTGGCGATATTGGATACTGGTATTTACCCGCATCCTGATTTTGGAGATCGAATTGTAAAATTTAAAGATTTTGTCTATGGAAAACGGTATCCATATGATAAAAATGGGCATGGTACCCATGTAGCAGACAAAAACAAGTTTACAAAGGAGACAAAATATGTTATGGTAGTGAAGTAAAGCAAAAACAGGGTATTTAGATAATTAGTCGCATTATCTGAGTCGCTGTAATGATTGCACGGAATAAACACGAATTACAGATTATTATGATAGAAAGGCCGCTATGTACTTCATAGCAACAATATTGGCAGCATTTAAGTGATCTGATAGAAGTGTAAATAATGGAGGTTTGTATGAGAAAAAATTTATGGAAAACGGTTGCTGCAATGATGGCAGCATCTGCAGTGTTACTAACAGCATGTGGCAGTACAGATACAGCCGACACTGTATCATCTGACAAGGAAAAGACAACTACAGAGTCAACCACAGAATTAACAAAACAAGATGAAGAAGAAAGGGAAGATTTATCTTTACAGAAGGTAAAAGATGCGGGAGAGTTAATTCTCGGTTTGGATGCTACATTTAAGCCAATGGGATATACGGATGAGAATAATGAAATTGTAGGATTTGATATTGACTTGGCAGAAGCAGTTTGTGAAAAATTAGGTGTTAAGCTTGTGAAAGAACCAATCAACTGGGAGACAAAAGAACAAGACTTAAGCGTTGGAAAGATTGACTGTATTTGGAATGGATTATCAGTGAGCCCATCAAGAGCAGAGACATTTAATTTATCCGATCCATATATGGAAAACAAGATGGTATTTGTAGTAGCAGAAGACAGTGAAATTAAGTCAACCAAAGATTTAGAGGGAAAGAAAATCGCTGTGCAAAATGGTTCTACAGCACAGGAGATTTTAGAAAAATCTGAATTTGCAAAGTCTTGCAGTATGACAAGTGTTGCTACTAATATAGAAGCATTGCAGCAGATGGATATTAACTTAGTAGATGCCGTATTTATGGATGATGTTGTTGCACAGTATGAAATTAAGAGTTCAGAAAAAGCATATCGTGTATTAGAAGAAGGTTTAGCAGAAGAAGAATATGCGATTGCGTTCCGTAAAGAAGATCAGGCATTACGTGATGAAGTGCAGAAAATTTTAAGTGAATTAAAGAAAGATGGCACAGTAGAAGAGATCGCTACAAAGTGGTTTGGCAGCGATATTACTACAATTAAATAATACCAAAATAAGAAAGTCATAGGTATCAATAGAATTATAATACATAAATAGTGGTTCAGCCGAAGCTTAGGTTTTTCTGGTTTCGGCTGAATCTATTGGAGGAAGAATTTTGGGAATAGAAGAAATGAAAAAAGTGGCTGAGATATTATTGCAGTATGTGCCAGCTACATTAAAATTATTTGGAGCAACGCTATTGTTTTCCATTCCGCTTGGAATGGTTGTAGCATTGCTTAGAAAATGCAAAATAAAGCCAATTGAATGGCTGATTAGTTTTTATATATTGGTTATGCGTGGAACGCCATTGATGCTGCAAGTTATTGCAATTTATTATGCATTTCCATTTTTGCAAAAATCAGAAACAGTGGCAGCGATGCCTGGATTTGTACGAGCAATTGTAAATTTGGCAGATATTCGAGATCCAAATTATATGTTTCGTGCAGTATGCCTTGCTTTTACGTTAAACTATGCTGCCTATTTTGCAGAGATCTTCCGTGGAGGAATTGAGGCGATTCCAAAAGGACAGTATGAAGCAGCGGAATGTCTGGGATTTACAAAAATACAGACATTTTTCCGTATTATTTTGCCGCAGGTAATAAAACGAATCGTACCTGCAAGTTCTAATGAAGTCATAACATTGATTAAGGATACTTCTCTGGCAAATATTATTGCATATGAAGAAGTGATTTTAAAGGCAAAACAGCAGATGCAGCTGTACAGCTCACTTACTCCGCTGTTTATCGCCGGTGTTTTTTATCTTATATCTACAATTATATTAACAGCGTTATTCTCATTTATTGAAAAGAAGCTTGATTATTATAAGTAGAAAGGGGTGGAAAGAAATAATGGAAGAAATGTTGCAAGTAAGAAATTTATCAAAAAGTTATGGAAGTCTAAAAGTATTAAAAGATATATCGTTTGATGTAAAAAAGGGAGAAGTTGTAGCGATTATTGGACCATCTGGAAGTGGAAAATCAACGTTGCTGCGCTGTATTAACCAATTGGAACGAGCAGATGGAGGAGAAGTCACAGTATGTGGGATGCCAATGTTTAAATCGGACAGTGCAGGAAAGGCAGTTTATTCTTCTGCAAAAGTATTAAGAGAAATTCGTTTAAAAATTGGACTTGTTTTTCAAAATTTTAACTTATTTCCACATATGTCTGTGCTTCGTAATGTGACAGAGGCACCGATACAAGTGTTAAAACATCCAAAGGCAGAGGCGGTAAAAACTGCAGAGATATTATTAAAGAAAATGGGACTTTTAGAAAAGAAAAATTCTTATCCATGTGAATTATCTGGAGGACAGCAGCAGCGTGTTTCGATTGCAAGAGCATTGGCATTACAGCCAGAAGTTTTATTTTTTGATGAGCCGACATCGGCACTTGATCCAGAATTGACAGGAGAAATATTAAAAGTCATTAAAGAACTTGCAAAAGATAAAATGACAATGGTAATTGTCACACATGAGATGGCATTTGCAAGAGATGTGGCAAATCATGTCATATTTATGGATGGCGGTGTCATTGTGGAGTCAGGTACACCAGAAGAAGTGTTTGGAAATTCAAAAAGTGAACGTACAAAACAATTTTTGGAACGTTATCATAATGGTTAATTTCTATTTTATTTTTCCTATAAATATGATATAATAAACACAAGAGAGATAGAAGAGATTAACTGTTTGCAGATATTATGAAAACAGTGAAGAATGTATTGTGTTTTATCTAGTTTTGATGAGTTAATTTATCATATAAGGAGGAAAACGTATGCTGGAAAAGGTAGACCTTGAAAAAAAGATGCCAAAAAAGGAAATGAAAGAAATTTTAGAAAAAGAAAGTGAACGTCTGGCATTACTGCAAAGAAAATGTAAAGCGGCAGGTATTCCGATTATCATTGTATTTGAAGGAGTAGGTGCAGCTGGAAAAGGTACGCAGATTAATCGTTTAATTCAGCCACTTGACCCAAGAGGGTTTGATGTATACTCGATTAAGCGAGAGAATGAGGAAGAGCAAATGCGTCCATTTTTGTGGCGTTTTTGGACCAAAACACCTGCAAAGGGAAGAATGACGATTTTTGACCGAAGCTGGTATCGTCGAGTGCTGACAGATCGTTTTGATGAAATAACGGAAGAAAAAGATATTCCATTGGCGTTTCAGGATATTTTATCTTTTGAAGAGCAGCTTTCTGTTGGAGGAACGGTAATTATTAAATTATTTCTTTATATTTCAAAAGAAGAGCAAAAGAAACGATTCAAAAAGCTTTTAGATTCAAAAGAAACGGCATGGAGAGTGACTGCAGAAGATTTAAAGAGAAATAAAGAATATGATCGTTATATTCAGATGAATGAAGAAATGCTTCAAAAAACAGATACAGACATGGCTCCTTGGACGATTATAGAGGCAACAGACAAAGATTATGCGACAGTAAAGATTATTTCTAGTGTGGCAGAGCGTCTTCAGTATGAGCTTGATCGAAGGGAAGTAGAAAAAGGATGTGAAAAGACAGTCGTTCCATCTGAGTCATCTCAGTTTAAAGTTGGAGCGTTGTCTGGTGTTGATTTGAGCAAATCATTAGAACGAGAAGAATATAAAGAGAAGCTAAGCAAACTGCAAAAGAAACTTACGATACTGCATAATGAATTATATCGTCTTCGTATTCCTGTTGTACTTGGCTTTGAAGGATGGGATGCAGGTGGTAAGGGAGGTGCGATCAAGCGTTTGACAAGTCATCTTGATCCACGAGGCTATACCGTATGTCCGACTGCAGCTCCAAATGATATTGAAAAAGTGCATCATTATTTGTGGAGATTCTGGAAAGATATGCCAAAGGCAGGACATATTACGATCTTTGATCGTACGTGGTATGGACGTGTTATGGTAGAACGAATTGAAGGATTCTGTTCCGAGCAGGATTGGAAGCGAGCTTATCAGGAAATTAATGAGATGGAAGCGCATATTGCCCATTCAGGTGCGATTGTGATTAAATTTTGGCTTCACATTGATAAAGATGAACAGGAACGTCGTTTTAAAGAACGGCAGACAACCCCTGGAAAAGAGTGGAAGATTACCGATGAGGATTGGAGAAACCGTGAAAAGTGGGATCAATATGAGATCGCAGTGAATGAGATGCTGCTTCGTACATCCACGACATATGCACCTTGGGTGATAGTAGAAGGCAATAGTAAATATTATGCTCGTGTGAAGGTATTGGAAACAGTTGTTGATGCAATTGAGAGAAAAATAAAAGAAAAGAAAAGAGAATTAAAGCGTAAGGCAAACGATTAACGAGAAGCTGTTGTAATAATAGTGAACCAGCAGATAAAAAATGGTTATATTTCAAAATCGGCAGCTTTAGGATCTATTGAACTGACCTCCTGCCAATTTGATTTTTAGGTCGAATTGATGGGAGGCAGTTTATGTCTTACGCTTTTGCGTAAGGCGAAAGAAGTGGGGATATCCGCTTGTCTATGGAATGATTGGAAGTTTTAATGCTTGGATCATATCATCTGGCAGTGGAGCAGTAAAATGCATCGGTTCTTTCGTAATTGGATGAATAAAATCAAGAGAATACGAATGCAGTGCCTGACGTTTGATATAACGATAATCTGGATGATAAATGAAATCTCCGAGCAGCGGATGCTGAATATGTTTCATATGCACGCGTATTTGATGAGTACGGCCCGTTTCAAGTTTTAGCTTAATTAATGTGCGGTCATGAAAGGAAGCCAAACGCCAAAATTCTGTTTTTGCATATTCTCCTTTTGAAAAATCAACACATCGCTCAATCGTAGATCCATCTAGACGGGCGATTGGTGCCTCGATAATACCATGTTCTGGCAAAATACCATCTGCGATGGCAAGGTAATGACGAGAAATCGTGCGGTTTGTGACCATACGAGAAAGAATAGCAGCACTAAGTGCGTGTTTTGCGATAATTAAAAGACCAGTAGTATCTCGATCGAGTCGATTAATTGCACGATAAATAAAGGGGCAGTTTTGTTTACTGAAATAATAGGCAAGACCATTTGCAAGTGTATTGTCATAGTTACCTTGAGATGGATGAATCGGTGTGTCAGATGGTTTATTAATGACAAGAAGATCCTCATCTTCATAGACAATCGAAAATGGAACAGATGATGGTACAATATTAGGAGAAGAAGCTGTCTCATTAATGCATACAAAAAGAACTTCTCCTTGCTGAAGTTTATGGGTCGTATAAACTTTTTTTCCCTCTACTAAAAGCCCTTCGGGATCTTTTCTCAGAGAGACAATAATAGGATGGGAATATCCTTTTGATTTTAAAAATTGTTCAATACTCATTCCAGCATCCGTATCAGAAACTGGATAATAAAATTGACGGCGCATAATAGTCCTTTCTATATATAGTAGTAATTCACACAATAATTATAATATATTATGTGTATAATATCAATAGAATAATACGTATGTAGTAGAAAATATAAGTGCTATTTTAAAAAATGATCTTTTGCATATTTACCGTAAGAAAGAGAGATAAAATTATTGCTAAATGAAATAAAAATAAATCTTTTTCTTTAACTAAAATTATGATATACTTGGTGGAGAAAATAAAAATGAGGTGATTAGATTGTATTTAAAAAAGAATGGAAAAAAAATCGTAAGTAGTATTGCTGCTGCGATGATGATAGGTTTTGCAGTATTAATGCCAATGTATGGTGCGGCAGCTGTGGAAGTACAGTCGGTGTCTTCTGTTGCGCAAGATGTGAGTGCAGCAGTGGAATCAGTGGGAGCTGTAACAGTATCGACACCAGCGGTGACAGATGCATCCGTGTTGGCAGATACTACACCAGCAGTGACAGATACTACACCAGCAGTATCTGCACCAGCGATTATTAAAGCAGCAAATCCAGTGCCAAGTTCAGAGGTATCGGCAGATATCGCACCAAGCATAACAGATTCCGTTGCTGCATCATCTGTACAAGCAGGAAGCATTTCGGCAGAAGCTTCACAAGATATATTAAGTCAAAATGCAAATGGTGAGCAAAAATCATCGGGATTGATGTTGCTTGTACTTCTGATTGGACTTGTCATAGTAGTAGTTGTTATTGTTGCGATTTCGACAGCTGTATCAAGCGTATCAGTTGCAGTAGATGATGAAGATGAATAAATCAAACACAATAAAAACAACTCAAAAACAATTTTGAAAAAAATTTGAAAAAAGTACTTGACATTAGTTTTAGAACATGCTATAATGCATATCGTTGAAGGAAATACATGATGACAACAAAACAGAATATTAAAAAGTGCAAAAAAGTACTTGACAAATAAAAAAAGTTTGATATAATAGTTCAAGGAGTCGGCGAGTAAATCCTGATACGATATTCCTCGATAGCTCAGTCGGTAGAGCACGCGGCTGTTAACCGCGCTGTCGTAGGTTCGAGTCCTACTCGGGGAGTTGTCATATAAATATGACATACGTGTCCATAGCTCAGCTGGATAGAGCAACGGCCTTCTAAGCCGTGGGTCGGGGGTTCGAATCCCTTTGGGCACGCTAGAGAGTCCTGAAGCATTTGCTTCAGGACTTTTTTCTGTTTCACAGCTGATTATATAAAACGACTTATTATATAAAAGATAAGAGATTGAGAGGAATTATGACAGAAAAATTATTTTATTCAAATGAGTATCAAATGGAATTCACTGCGAAAGTATTGGAATGCCAAGCAGGAAAAAAGGGATATGAAATTATTTTAGACCGAACAGCCTTTTATCCAGAAGGTGGAGGACAGCCTTGGGATACTGGAATATTAGGAGATTGTCGTGTAACAGAAGTTCATGAAAAAAAGGAGACAATTATTCATTACACAGATGCTCCTTTGGAAGTCGGTGCAACTGTAACAGGTACAATTGACTGGCAGCGTCGATTTGATTTGATGCAGCAGCATTCAGGCGAGCATATTGTAAGTGGAGTTATTCATCGAAAATTTGGATATGATAATGTTGGATTTCATATGGGAGCTGATGTCGTTACGATCGATTTTAATGGAGAACTTACACAGGAACAGATGCAGGAAGTCGAACTTGAAGTAAATCGTTATATATGGGAAAACAGAGCATGTGAAGTTTCGTTTCCGACACAGGAACAATTAAAAGTAATCCCATATCGAAGCAAAAAAGAATTAAGCGGAGCAGTACGAATTGTTACATTTCCAGAGGGCGATATTTGTGCATGTTGTGGACTGCATGTACATTGCAGTGGAGAAATTGGAATGGTAAAATTATTATCTGTGCAGAAATTTCGTCAAGGAGTACGCATGGAGATGATATGCGGAAAGAGAGTATTGGATTATATGAATATGCTCCAACACCAAAATACAGAAATTTCTGTATTATTATCTGCAAAACAAGAAAAAGTAGCAGAATCTGTACAGCGGTTAGCAGAGGAAAACTTTCATTTGAAAGGTCACATTATGAAGATGGAAGAAAAAGAGTTTCGTGCTATTGCAGAGCAAATCAAGGATGCAGGAAATGTATTATTGTTTGAAGAAGGTCTGACATCCGATTCGATACGTAAGCTTGCAGTTGCATGTATGGAAAGCTGCAAGGGAATTTGTGCTGTATTTTCTCCAGCAGAAGACGGAAGTATGCGATATGCCATTGGACAGGCAGATGGTGATTTACGTGCATTTGTGAAGCAGATGAATACAGAGTTGAATGGACGAGGCGGCGGAAAACCATTTTTTGTACAAGGCTCCGTAAAAGCAGATCAATCTAAAGTACAACAATATTTTGAATGTAAAACGGATGCTGCAAATTCATTTTATTGTAAACCTTTGAGTATGTAAAATAAGTGATAAAAAACAAGGTCAAAAGAAAAGGACAGTTATACGAGAAGCTATTCAGTCATTCGAGTATTATCTTATAGGATAAAATCGAATTGGGCTGCTCGTATAATTGTCCTTTTGTTGTTATTCATTATTCTTCGTCAAAGTCGTCTTCAAATTCGCCATCGATTTCATCTTCCCCGACGATCTCATCGTATTCTTGTGTATCAAGCCATTCATCGAATGCATCGGATACGATATCGTATTCTTCGTCTGTCTCGATATTCTGAAGTTCTGGTTCGCCATTTTCTTCGGCGTAACGATATAAATAAACAGAACCATCTTCAAAATCTTCGCCTTCTAATGGAAGCAATGCGATGTAGTCTCTGCCATCTGCTTCGAAAATTGTGATGACAGCACATTCTAATTCTGTATCATCATCAAGTGTTAATGTAACTGTCAAATCTTCCATTTTGGAAATATCATAGTTTGCCATAATCATACCTCTCTTTATTGTTTATTAGACGTTGAAACGGAATAAAATAACATCTCCGTCCTGTACAACGTAGTCTTTTCCTTCAAGACGCACCAGTCCCTTTTCTTTTGCAACAGAATATGCCTTGCAGTCTAACAGATCTTGGTAATTTACAACTTCGGCACGGATAAATCCACGCTCAAAATCAGAGTGAATCTTGCCGGCTGCCTGAGGTGCTTTCATTCCTTTTGTAATTGTCCAAGCTCTTGTCTCTGTTTCACCAGCGGTTAAATAGCTGATTAAGCCAAGAATATGGTAGCTCGCAGTAATTAATTTCTCCAAACCAGATTCATTTAAACCAAGTTCTTCTAAGAACATTTTTCGTTCATCTTCATCCAACTCAGAAATCTCCTGTTCAATTTGAGCACAGATAACGAATACTTCACTGCCGTCTTCCTTTGCAAATTCGCGTACTGCCTGCACATAAGAATTAGATGCAGCATCATCAGCAAGATCATCATCTGTTACATTTGCAGCGAAAATAACTGGCTTTGATGTGAGAAGATTTAATTCAGATACGAGAGCTGCTTCGTCTTCATCTTCTGGTACAAATGTCTTTGCTGCTTTTCCTTCTTCTAAGATTGCTTTAATTTTGTTTAATGTATCTAATTCCTTTGCAAGAGTTTTATCATTTCTCGCACCACGAGCAGTCTTCGCAATGCGGCGTTCCAACACTTCTAAATCGGCAAAAATTAATTCGAGATTAATGGTCTCAATATCGCGTACTGGATCAACACTTCCATCGACATGGATAACATTTGGGTCATCAAAGCAGCGGACTACATGAACAATCGCATCAACTTCACGAATATTCGCAAGGAATTGGTTTCCTAATCCTTCTCCTTTGGATGCACCTTTTACTAAACCTGCGATATCTACAAATTCGATAACAGCAGGTGTAATTTTACGGGAATTATAGAGATCTGCTAACAATGACAGACGAAAATCTGGCACTGGAACAACACCTACATTTGGATCGATGGTACAAAATGGATAATTGGCGGATTCTGCGCCAGCTTTTGTTAATGAATTAAATAATGTACTTTTTCCTACATTTGGTAATCCAACAATACCTAATTTCATGGTAAAAATCCTTTCTAACTTTCATAAATTTCTAACAGACAATCTTCCCACGACTTTATGGGAAAAATGATGTTTTCTTATGTTGTCATAGTTGACTTGGATATGGTATCAGTGTATCATAACTTTACGAGAAATACAACAAAGAAAATGGATTCAATTGCATTCTCTTATTATTTATGATATGATAAGCGTTGAAAAAAATAGTGATAAAATAGTTACAAAATAAGAATAGGAGAGTGTATATGAGTTTACCAGATATTAATTTTGTTCATTTAGGACTGCAGGTGCCTCATATTTCAAAAAGTTTTTCTGTATTTGGATTTTCGATTGCTTACTATGGGGTAATTGTCGGGACTGGCTTTTTAGTTGGAATTTGTCTTGCCTGTTATATTGCAAAAAAGGAACAGGTTGATTTAGATATAATGACTGATTTTGCCATTTGGACAATCATTACTGCAATTATTGGAGCAAGAACTTATTATGTCATATTTGCATGGGATGATTACAAAGATGACTTGCTTCAAATTTTTAATTTGCGGGCAGGAGGACTTGCGATTTATGGAGGAATTATCGCAGTTGTATTAATGATGATTGTATTTTGCAAAAAAAGAAAAGTCTCAATTGCAAAAATTGGAGACTGTGCGGCATTTGGATTAGTGACGGGACAGATTATTGGCAGATGGGGAAATTTCGTAAACTGCGAAGCATTCGGTGGTTATACGGATAATTTATTTGCGATGCAGATTCGCAGAGATCTTGTTAACCCAAATATGATATCACAGCAGCTTGCAGATCATTTTGCAGCAAATCCGATTATAAAAGATGGCATAGAATATATTCAAGTTCATCCGACATTTTTATATGAATCCGTTTGGAATATTGGCGTATTGATTTTACTGTTGATTACCCGCAGACATAAAAAATTCAATGGACAAACGATGTGCCTTTATTTTATTGGATATGGAATTGGAAGGTTTTGGATTGAGGGATTGCGTACGGATCAATTAAAATTGTTTAGAACATCTATTGCAGTGTCTCAGCTTTTATCCGCAGTATTAGTAATCGCAGCATTGATTGTATTAATTGTAAATCTTACAAAAAAAAGAAAACAGGCAGCAGCTTGATAATGATAAAATTTCGAATGTTTCTAGGATTGCGAAAACACATAGTGCGGAGCAATCCGTAGGTATTATGGGGTCAAACTATCTTTTGACCCCAACATCAAAATATAAGAATATGGCAAATAGAAATGCTGGCATTTTTGTTTGATTTGAGCTTGCATGTAAATATAAAAAAGTGGGAAAATTATTGTGAATTCTCACTTTTTTATATCGTTTAAAAAATATATTTTATAAATCGGTCATTTGGGTTTAATTCATTTATTTTTGTCTTTCATGATACAATTCGTGCACTCTTATTTGTGTTTACTCAAAATTCAATGAAAAATATGTGATTTCTTTATAATGTTTCTCATTTGGGACTTGATATTTTTGAACAATTCATTTAATATAGTAATAGATAGTGGGGCAAAGTGGGAAAAAGTTTACGGATAAACTTTGTGCCTCTCCCAGTATTACAAATCTAAAGATCAGACGGCTGAGTCGATTTTTCTTTACTGGTTCGATACAATGCGAGTGTGATAAGCAGGGAAGAATATTGATTCCACCAAATTTGAGGGCATATGCATCGCTTGAAAAAGAAGTTATTATTGCAGGTGTCGGGCAAAGAATTGAGATTTGGGATAAAAATGCTTGGGAAGAATACAATGCATTTGATGATATTGAGGAGTTGGCAGGCAGCCTGGAAGACCTTCAATTATAATGGATAGGAGGAAAAATGGAATTTTCGCATAAATCGGTCTTATTAGAAGAAACCATAGAGAGTCTGCATATTCGTCCAGATGGATGTTATGTAGATGGAACACTTGGCGGAGGCGGACATGCATTTGAAGTTTGCAGCAGACTGGGGGAATTTGGACATTTTGTTGGAATTGATCAAGATGGAGATGCGATACAGGCGGCTACTGAGAGATTAAAGCAGTTTGGGGATAAAGTCAGCATAGTAAGAAGTAATTATGCTGATTTTGATGCTGTATTGAATCAGCTTGGCATTGAAAAGGTAGATGGGATTATGTTAGATCTTGGAGTTTCATCATACCAGCTTGATCAGGCACAGCGAGGATTTACGTATCGAGAAGATGCACCGCTTGATATGCGTATGGATCAAAGACAGCAAAAAACGGCAAAAGATATTGTGAACGAATATAGTGAGCAGGAATTATATCGAATTATAAGAGATTATGGAGAAGATAAGTTTGCAAAAAACATTGCCAAGCATATTGTAAAAAGAAGAAATGAAAAGCAGATTACGACAACGGGAGAATTAATTGAATGTATCAAAGCTGCGATACCAGCAAAATGTCGCGCGACAGGTGGACATCCTGCCAAACGTACATTTCAGGCAATCCGTATCGAATTGAATGCAGAATTAGATGTACTGGAAAATTCGATTGATCGGATGATTGCACGTTTAAAGCCAGGGGGGCGGCTTAGTATTATTACATTCCATTCGTTAGAAGATAGAATTGTAAAAAATCGTTTTCGTCTAAATGAAAATCCATGTACATGCCCACCAGAGTTTCCAGTGTGTGTATGTAAAAAAGTGTCAAAAGGACGTGTAGTGACACGAAAACCGATTTTGCCAAGTGAAGAAGAACTTGCATACAATAGCCGTTCAAAAAGCGCGAAGCTTCGTGTCTTTGAACGTATGGAGACAACAGACAAAAAAAGCAGATGCTTTTGATCTAGGAAGAGTTTTAGGAGGTTATAATGAAGAAAAAGTATTCCGAATTGGATCGCTATTATGAATATATTGAAGGTAATACAATAAGAAAGTCCGAACAGGTGTGGGAACCTCAGCATGAGGAAGAAGAGAGACGACGCCAAGAACGACGTAAAAGACATGCTCTGGAGAGACAGATTGAGAAAGAAAGAAAACAAAGTAGAGCATTTACTCTTGTGCAAACTGGACTTTTAACAGTTGCATTGGCAGGTTTTTTAGTATGTACAAAAAATTACATACAAGTAAAGTCAGAATTAAACGAAAATAATCGTATGAGTGCAAGTTTGCAGCAGAAAGTCCAAGAACTGCAGGAAGAAAACGATGAAAGACAGATAGCGATTGAATCTTCGATTGATTATGACGCAATTCGTGAGTATGCAATGAATAATTTAGGAATGGTTTATCCAAAGAAGAGTCAAGTATTAACTTATGATGGAGTAGAAAGTGAGTATGTACGACAGAATGCCGAGATACCAAAGGAATAAGCAGTCAAAGTCTATAAAGCCTTATATGAAACAAAAGCTGGCACTTTTATTTTTAATAATTGTGCTGGCTTTATGTGGATTATCCGCTATTATTGTAGTAAGAGCTTTTCATACTCACGAAGAATACTCCAGAAAAGCCTTAACACAGCTAAGCTATCAGGACACAACGATTCCTGCAAAAAGCGGAAATATTTTAGACAGTAATGGAAATATTATTGCGACAAGCGAAAAAGTATATATTTTAATTTTGGATCCATCGGTATTATATACAGCAGAAAAATTAAATCCTGGAACAGTTGATGCCACAATTCAGGCAGCAGCCGAATGCTTTAGTTTAGATCAAACGAAATTGAGAGCAGCGTTTGAAGAAAATAGAGATAGAGCGTATGTTCGATTTGAGGGAAAAACGGAGCTGACAAAAGAACAGGTAGATGCGTTTGAACAAAGAAAAGCAGATATGGACAGTTCAAAGAAAAATCCAACAAAAGCACGAATTCGAGGAATTTGGTTTGAGTCTGAATATCGGAGAAAGTATCCATATAATGAATTAGCAAGTAAAATTATCGGGTATACGACACAAGATACGTCAGAGGGATTACACGGATTGGAGAAGTACTATGATGAGCAGTTAAGGGGAGTAAATGGGCGTGCGTATCGCTATATTGGAGACGAAGCAGAGCCAGAGCAGGCAACAATTCCTCCTATTAATGGAAATACACTTGTGACAACAATTGATATGAATATGGAGCGAATTATTCGAGATAGTGTAGAAAAATGGGTAGAAGAATATGGAGCTTATGATTTATCAGTTCTTGCAATGAACCCAAAAAATGGGGAGATTCTTTCAATCGTAAGTAATACGGATTATAACTTAAATGATGGTGCAAATGTTCAGTTAGAGGATTTTTATTCGGAAGAATTTTTGAGTAATAAAACAAAAGCAGAACGAAAAGAATTGTTATATAGCAGTATTTATGGAAATTCAGTAATTACAAAGACGTTTGAGCCAGGTTCTACCGCAAAGCTTTTGACAATTGCAGCGGCATTGGAAGAAAAAGCAATCACAGAAGATACGCTGTTTAGCTGTCATGGATTCAAGCAAGTGGCGAATTACCGAATTAAGTGTCACAATTTTGAAAAAGGCGGCTGCAGTCAAGTATTTGGCACGGAATATTTTTCTTTGGAACAAGTAATTGAACAGTCTTGTAATGTGGCGTTGATGGAAATTGCAGAAAAGCTTGGAAGAACACAGTTTTCCAGATATCAAAGAATATTTAATTTAGCGCAAAGAACAGGAATTGATCTGCCAGGTGAGGCAAGTGCAGAGGGGCTGCTCTACACAGAAGAACAGTTAAATGTCACAGAACTTGCGACAAACTCATTTGGACAAGGTTTCAATGTTACGATGATTCAGCTTGCAAGTGCATTTTCTTCTCTGATCAATGGCGGTACGTATTATCAGCCGCATGTAGTAAAGCAGATTATTGATCCAGACGGAAAAATTGTACAGGAATTTGAGCCGATAAAAGTAAGAGAGACAGTAAGTAAAGAAACATCGGAATTGATTAAACGAGGCTGTTATGTTACAGTAGAGGAAGGAACGGGAGGCGGTACAAAGATTGAAGGATACCATATTGGTGGCAAGACTGGTACGGCAGAAAAACTTCCTCGTGGTAATGGAAAATATATTGTCTCAATTATTACAGCAGCACCGATTGAAGATCCGCAGATTGTATTATATGTAGTAATTGACGAACCAAATGTGGAAAATCAGGCAGACAGTTATCCTGCCCAGCAGCTTGCTGGATGGATATGGAAAGATTTAGTTTCTTATGCAGGCATTTTCTCTGACTTAGAGGAAGGACCAGAAGAGGTAGATCCAGCAAAACAAGATGACAGCTGGCCAGCCGGCAGCAGTTTTATGGATGAGGTAGGCTGAATGCAGCAAAGTGAATTTAAAGTGTCTGCTTTACAAAAGAATGAAAAACGCAGTGGAGGTTCCCATGTGGATTGTGCTTTCCCATAAATAAAAATTCTAAAACGAAGAAGCACCTAATACATTATAAAAAAGAGATAGGATCGGTGAGAGAAGCTGTCTCACTCGATGGAAAGGGTTGCGTGCTGAGATGCATTTTGTAAAAACGCATCATCGGAGAGGAATTTTAATTTTAAGCATATTAATTATAATGGCAGCAGTTGGTTTGATAGGAAGACTTGCCTGTCTTATGATTGTACAGTCAGATCATTATAATGAGCTGGCAGAAGAACTGCATACAAGAGAACGAAAAATTAAGGCGGCAAGAGGTTCTATTTATGATGCAAAGGGAACAATTATTGCGACAAATCGTACTGTTTGTACAATTTCAGTTATTTATAACCAAGTAAAAGATAAAGAATTGGTAATTCGTACATTAAGCCAGGAATTGGAATTGCCAGAGCAAACTGTTCGCAAGAAAGTAGAAAAATATTCTGCCAGAGAAATTATTAAAACGAATGTGGACAAAACACTTGGCGATAAGATACGATCGTATGATATGGCAGGAGTGAAAGTGGATGAAGACTATAAACGTTATTATCCATTTCACTCACTTGCATCAAAAGTGCTTGGATTTACGGGAAGTGATAATCAGGGAATTATCGGATTGGAAGTAAGTTATGAAAGTCAGCTGAAAGGTTTAGATGGAACAATTTTAACACTGACTGATGCAGCTGGTGCAGAAGTAGACAGCGCAGCAGAAGATCGAATTGAACCGATTGCAGGAAACGATCTTTATATTAGTCTGGATGTCAATATCCAAATGTATGCAGAGCAGGCTGCCTATAAGACTTTAGAACAAAAACAGGCAAAACAAGTTTCTGTTATTATTATGAATCCGAAAAATGGTGAAATTATGGCAATGGTAAACGTACCAGAATTTGATTTAAATGAGCCGTTTACACTCCCTGATTCTGTTGGAAATACAGAAAATCTTAGTGCAAAGCAAAAACAAGATTTGTTGAATCAAATGTGGCGAAATCCGATTATTAATGACACATATGAACCAGGATCTACGTTTAAGACAATTACAGCAGCCTCTGCATTAGAAGAAGGAGTAGTAACGTTAAATGACAGTTTTTCGTGTCCAGGATATTATATTGTGGAAGACCGAAAAATTCGCTGCCACAAAGTAAGCGGACATGGTGCAGAGACATTTTTGCAAGGAACGATGAATTCTTGCAATCCTGTTTTTATTCAAGTTGGGCAAAGACTTGGAATTGAGAAATTTTACAGTTATTTTAAACAGCTTAAATTATTAGAAAAGACAGGAGTAGATCTTCCAGGAGAAGCGGCAACTATTATGCATAATCCAAAAAATATGGGAGAAGTTGAGCTTGCAACGGTATCATTTGGCCAATCATTTCAGCTTACTCCGCTCCGACTCCTTACAACGATCAGTTCGATTATTAATGGCGGAACAACAATTACCCCTCATTTTGGAGTTGAAATCCGTAGTTCAGATGGAACAAAAGTGCAGAAACTTAGTTATCGTTCAGGAGAACGAGTGCTTTCTGAAAAGACAAGTGAAACGATGCGGTATGCACTAGAAAAAGTAGTGGCAGAAGGCGGAGGGATTAAAGCATTTATAGAAGGATATTCGATTGGTGGAAAAACGGCAACTTCAGAAAAGCTTCCGCGAGGAACAGGAAAATATATTTCTTCTTTTGTTGGATTTGCACCAGCGCAAGACCCGAAAGTAATTGCTATTTTAACGATTGATGAACCCGTTGGTGTTTATTATGGAGGTACAATTGCTGCACCAGTCGTAAAAGAAATTTTTGATAATATTTTACCTTATCTGGGAATTGACAAGAAGATAGAAAATGAGTAATATAAGAAACGTATTAAGTAAAATATAAAAAACAAGAAAAGGAACGTCGTGAAAAGTACGACAGATGGAGGATGTTATGTATCAGGATGTTATCATTGCAGTATTAATTTCCTTTGGAATCAGTGCGGTACTATGCCCTATTGTAATTCCACTGTTACATCGTTTGAAATTTGGTCAGCAAGTGCGCCAGGAAGGACCGAAGGGACATTTAAAGAAGCAGGGAACGCCTACGATGGGAGGAATTATGTTCCTTGGAGCGATTATCGTTACATCATTATTTTATATTGGAAGATATCCAGAATTAGTGCCAGTGCTGTTTGTTACGGTTGGATTTGGTATCGTTGGATTTTTGGATGATTTTATTAAGATTGTAATGAAGCGTTCAGAGGGATTAAATCCTGTTCAAAAATTAATTCTTCAGCTTATTATTGCAGGTATTTTTACATTTTATTGTATGAAGAATCCAGCAATTGGAACAGAAGTTATTATTCCTTTTACGCATGGAAAGACAATTGATCTTGGATGGTTTTTTATTCCATTTTGTATATTTGTCATGCTTGGTGCTGACAATGGTGTGAACTTCACAGACGGATTAGATGGACTTTGTTCGAGTGTCACTGTTATGGTAGCTACATTTTTTGCAGTAGTTGCACTTGGAAATAAGAGTGGAATCGTTCCAATCTGTGCAGCAGTAGTTGGTTCTTTAATGGGATTTTTATTATTTAATGTATATCCAGCAAAAGTATTTATGGGAGATACGGGTTCTCTTGCGTTAGGCGGATTTGTGTCAGCAGCAGCACTTGTTCTTCGTATGCCGATTTTTCTTTTAATTGTTGGATTAATTTATGTCGTAGAAGTGTTATCTGTTATCATTCAGGTTTCATATTTTAAGGCAACGGGAGGCAAACGTTTCTTTAAGATGGCTCCAATCCATCATCATTTTGAACTTTGCGGATGGTCTGAGACACAGGTTGTAGCGGCATTCTCCATTGTGACAGCACTGCTTTGTTTAGTTGCATATATAGGATTATAAAACAAGATCACGAAAGTTTTAGTAGGAGGAAACGAAATGAAACATACAGTCTTAGTAGCAGGAGGAGGAAAAAGCGGGATTGCTGCGGCAAGACTTTTGCTGTCAGCAAAAAAACAAGTTATTCTCTATGATGAAAATCCAGATAAAGATGAAGAACAGCTCAGACAGCAGGTTGGAGCAGAAGGAAGCCTAAAAATTGTACTGGGAGAACTTAGCGATGAACTGTTAAATGAGATTGAATACTGTGTGATTAGTCCTGGAATTTCTTTGGAACAACCATTTGTTATAAAGATTCAAAAAGCAAATATTCCGATTTGGAGTGAAATCGAATTGGCTTATCATTATGGAAATGGAAGCATCATTGCAATTACTGGTACAAATGGCAAGACAACGACGACTGCTCTCGTAGGAGAGATTATGAAAAACTGGGTTGGGGAAGAACATGCGTTTGTTGTTGGTAATATTGGAATTCCATATACTGAGATGGCATTAAAAATGAAAGAAGATTCGGTTGTCACTGCAGAGATCAGCAGTTTTCAGCTAGAATCAGCAATTACATTCCATCCTCATGTGTCAGCAATTTTAAATATTACGCCAGACCATTTAAATCGTCATAAGACAATGGAATGCTATATTGAAGTAAAAGAGTCAATTACAAAAAATCAGACTGCTGATGATTTTTGTGTGTTAAATTATGATGATGAAGTGCTGCGTATATTTGGAGAAAGTCTTTCCATTCCAGTTATTTATTTTAGCAGCCGCCATGAATTAAACGAAGGACTATTTTTAAAAGATAATACGATTTACAGCAGAATAAATGGAATAGAAAAAGTAATTGGAACAGTAGATGAATTTCATTTAGTTGGTCAGTGTAATTATGAAAATATTATGGCAGCCGTTGCAATTGCCTCTTGTATGGGAGTGCCAGAACAAGTAGTTGCAAAGACAATTCGAGAATTTAGAGCAGTGGAACATCGAATTGAATTTGTGGAAGAAAAAAATGGAGTTCGTTATTATAATGATTCTAAAGGTACGAATCCAGATGCTGCAATTCAAGCAATCAAAGCGATGACTACACCAACTGTTTTAATCGGCGGT
Organism: Clostridiales bacterium; assembly: GCA_022778745.1. GTDB lineage: Bacteria > Bacillota > Clostridia > Lachnospirales > Lachnospiraceae > Fimimorpha. Next base: position 27,333 of record JALFSR010000058.1, on the reverse strand, counting down.
GGATATGACAAAGGTTCTGATTATACAGAATGGATTCAGACATTTGGAACAAAGATTAAAAAATTATTATTAATGGGTGCAACTGCAAAAAAAATTGCGGAATGTGCAGATGCGAATGGATTTCATGAATATCAATTTGTAGAAAGCATGGAAGAGGCAGTAGCAGTGGCAGCAAGCTGTGCAAAGCCAGGAGAAGCGGTATTGCTTTCTCCAGCATGTGCAAGTTGGGGAATGTTTCCAAATTATGAAGTGAGAGGCAAAATTTTTAAAGAACTTGTCCGCAGTCTTTAATATCCTGATCAGCATGGAGGATTTCTATGGAGCGTGTATCTGTCGCATCTCAAAAGAGGAGGCTGCTGCCAGACTATAGTTTGGTAGTTATTGTCGTGCTATTATCATGTTTTGGACTTTTTATCCTGCATAGTACAACAGAATACACCGATGGATTACTTCATGGGGGAAATACCTTTTACACAGTGACAAAACAGGCAATATTTACGTTTGTTGCAATTGTAGCAATGATGATTGTATCGAATATCGACTATCATGTATTGCTTAAATATGCAAAATATGCCTACCCAATTGCAATAGTTCTTGGAATTACGGTATTGTTTTTTGGAAAAGAAGTAAATGGACAGCGCAGATGGTTTGCACTTGGTCCGATCTCTTTTCAGCCAGCAGAATTTGCCAAAATTGTATTAATTTTGTGTTTGTCACAATTAGCAGAAATGATTTATAATAAACTTGATACATATCGTGCAGTATTTTTATTTGCAGCAGTAGCGATGCCAATTTTTATTCCAGTTGTATCTGCAAACTTAAGTTCTGGAATTATTATTGCAGGAATTGCAGTGAGTATGGCATTCATTGTTTCAAAAAAACGATGGATTTTTTTTGCAGGCATAGGCGGGGGAATGGGATTGATTGTATTATTATATCAATCTGGAATTTTGGAAAAAATATTAGATGCCTATCAGATGGCACGTATTTATGCATGGTTTGATCCAGAATCATATGCTTCTACGAATGGATTTCAAGTACTTCAGGGACTTTATGCAATTGGTGCAGGAAGTTTGTTTGGAAGGGGGCTTGGAGGAAGCATTCAGAAGATGGGATATTTGCCAGAAGCACAAAACGATATGATTTTTTCTATTATTTGTGAAGAACTTGGATTAGTTGGTGCATCACTGCTGATTTTAATGTTTGTACTTTTAATTTGGCGTTTTTTTATGATTGCCTGTTATGCACCAGATTTTTCTGGAATGGTAGTAGTTGTTGGCATTATGTCACATATTGCGATTCAAGTATTATTAAATATTGCAGTTGTGACAAATACAATTCCAAATACAGGAATCAGCCTTCCATTTATTAGTTATGGAGGATCTTCTATCTTGTTTTTAATGACAGAGATGGGAATTGTACTCAATGTAGTGCGCCAGATGAAATTGCTGTAAAAGAAATAATGTAGATTATGTAATGGAAAGGCAACATCATATTCTCTTATACATAACATAACTTAGATAGAAAAGCTAAGGAGGGATAGGATTGTCTTTCTTTGAAATTCATGAATCTGCACCGTTATCTGGTCAGATTCGAGTTCATGGTTCTAAAAATGCAGTCCTTCCAATGATGGCAGCAGCAATATTACATCGAGGCATAACGGTACTGACCAATGTACCTCGTATTTTAGACGTTTTTTGGATGATTGAAATATTAAAAACGCTTGGATGTCAAGTTTGCCTTGAAGAAGATGTATTGACAATTGATACCAGAGAAATGACAAATTTTGTTATTCCGCGGCATTTGGCAGAAAAAATGCGTTCTTCGATTATTTGCTTAGGTCCGTTGCTTGGATGTTTTCATAGAGCATCGCTTTGGCATCCTGGGGGATGTTCCATTGGAAGTCGTCCGATTGATTTGCATAGTGAAATATTAACTGCGATGGGAGCATTGATAGTCGAAGAAGGAGAACATTTGGAAGTGACTGCTGAAAAATTGTCTGGCTGTGAATTTTATTTTCGATTTCCTTCTGTCGGCGCGACAGAAAATGCAATTATGTGTGCCGTCTGTGCAGAGGGAAAGACAATATTAAAAAATGTCGCAAGAGAACCAGAAATTAGAGATTTATGTCGTATGCTTGTAGCAATGGGGGCAAAGATTGATGGAATTGGAACGAGTCATTTGATAATTGAAGGAGGACAGTCGCTGCATGATACAACAATTCGTATTCCTTCTGATCGGATTGTAGCAGCGACATATTTGTTTGCGACGGCACTTTGCGGTGGACAGATCATACTTTTGGATGCTCCAATTTATGATTTGAAAGCAGTCATTGCAGTATTAAAGCAATGCGGATGTCAGGTTCAATATAGAAAAGGGCGATTAAAGCTAATATGCAGTCAGAGACCATATGCGATTCCATATACTAAGACAGAGGCATATCCTGGTTTTCCAACAGATCTTCAGTCACTGTTAATGGCAGTGCTTTGCAGAGCAGACGGAATATCAATTATTGAAGAGACAATTTTTGAGTCAAGATTTCAAACTGCACTGGAGCTTCAAAAGATGGGAGCCGATATCAATATAAAAGGAAATCAGGCAACGATCCGAGGAACTGCTTTTTTGCATGGTGCAGATGTAACTGCGACGGATTTGCGGGGTGGTGCAGCACTTGTTATTGCTGGAATTTATGCACAAGGAACAACAAGAGTTCAGGCAGTGGAGCATATTTTCAGAGGGTATGAGAGGTTGGAAGAAGATTTATCAGCGCTAGGAGCAGATATTGTACTGAGACAATAATATGATACTAGGGTCAAAAGGTCATGCTTTTTCATGCTTGCATGAAAAAGCATGATTTTGGGACCCGCAAAATATGAGAAAGTAGCTCGATTAGAGTGAATTTCGAATGTTTTTAGGATTGCGGGAGCACATAGTGCGGAGTAATCCGTAGGTATCATGGGATCAAAATATCTTTTGACTCCAATATTAAAATATTTTTGTTGTAAGGAAAGGATTAAGAAAGGAGTACCCGATACAATTTATGAAAAAACATCAGCGCAAGAAGAAAAGTGTCAAAAGAGGAAGAATATTTCTGCTGGTGATTGTGATAGCGGCAGTCACTGGCGGCATTATTCTTTGGAATACACCGCTTTCTGAGATTCATGTTCATGGAGCGGCACAGTATACCGAGGAAGAAATAAAACAGTTGATTTTTTCAAAACCTTCGGAACAAAAGTTTTTGTATGCATGGCTTCGTGACAAATTTATTAAAAAAAAACAATTTCCTCGTATTTTATCTTATGAACTTGAATTTAAAACAATTCATTCCGTTGATATTTATGTCAGAGAAAATAGAATGGTTGGATGTGTCAGCTATGGAGGAAGTTATTTATATTTTGATAAAGATGCTATGATTATAGAAAGCAGAACAAATCGTTTTGAAGGTGTTCCAATTGTAGAGGGATTGGCATATGAAGAGATTGTACTAGGGCAGAAAATAAAAGCGGATTCAAATGAAATTTTCCAAAACGCATTGCGTCTGGCAGATATTCTGCAAAATCGCGGTATTTATGCAGATTCGATTTACTGTTCTTATGATAATCAGTTAGAGTTTTGTGTAGGAAAAATTATAGTAAAACTAGGCGATTCTTCATATTTAGAAGAAAAAGTGACAGAATATTATGCAATGCAGGAAACATTAGGAGAGCGAGAAGGAACGTTATATTTAGATAACTACAGATCGCAAAATCCAAACCAAGGTTTCGTTTTTAAAGAAAAGACTGCACAAGAGGAAGAAACTTTATCAGAAAATGACGCAGTAAAATAAGCGAAGAATTAGAACAAAAATAGAAAAATTTTGTAATAATATGAGATGTTTTATTTTAGTGAATATTGTGCTATTGAAAAATATATGCTATAATCGAAATATATCGTTAAAAAAAGACAGGTAAAGAAAAGTAATATAACGCTATCATATGTAATTTAATAAAAAAAATACAAAATAGTAGTTGATTATTTTGAAAAAAAATAATATGATATAAAATGCATAGTAAATTTTTAAGAGGCTAAAGGAGGAAGTTACCTTGTTAGAGATTAAAATAAATGAGTCAGAAAGCTCGGCAAAGATTGTCGTAGTTGGAGTTGGTGGCGCAGGAAATAACGCAGTAAACCGAATGGTAGAAGAAGATATTGTTGGTGTAGAGTTTGTTGCTGTTAATACAGATAAGCAGGCACTGCAGTTTTGTAAAGCACCAACTGCTATTCAGATCGGCGAAAAGCTTACAAAAGGTCTTGGTGCGGGAGCAAAACCAGAAGTTGGAGAAAAGGCAGCACAGGAGAACATTGATGAATTAACGGAAGCAATCAAAGGTGCCGATATGGTATTCGTAACTTGCGGTATGGGCGGTGGAACAGGTACTGGTGCAGCACCTGTCGTTGCAGCTTTAGCAAAAGAATTAGGAATTCTAACAGTCGGTGTTGTGACAAAGCCTTTTATGTTTGAAGGAAAGACACGTGCAGTCAATGCACAGAATGGTATAGAAAAATTAAAGCAGGCAGTAGATACATTGATCGTAATTCCAAACGACAAGTTATTAGAACTTGTTGATAGACGTACTACAATGCCAGATGCATTAAAGAAAGCTGATGAAGTATTATTGCAGTCCGTACAAGGTATCACAGATTTAATTAATATTCCTGGTCTGATTAACCTTGACTTTGCAGATGTTCAGACTGTTATGAAGGACAAGGGTATCGCACATATCGGTATCGGTACAGCTACTGGTGATGATAAGTCCATCGAAGCAATGCGTATTGCTGTTGCAAGTCCACTTCTTGAGACAACGATCGAAGGTGCTTCTCATGTATTGATCAATATCTCTGGTGATGTCAGCCTTCCAGAAGTTAATGAAGCAGCAAGTTTTGTTCGTGAATTGGCTGGTGATGATGCAAATATCATCTTTGGTGCTACGTATGATGATTCTGCTACAGATACAGCTACAATTACTGTTATTGCAACTGGTGTAGAAGATCGTTCTTCTGTTCCAAATGTAAAGGGATTAATGAGTGGATTTAAGTCTTCTTCCAGCAAGCCAAAGACAAATGAATTTGGTTATGGAAATAATCAGAGTGCACAGACAAGTACTCCAAAGCCACAGCCTACAATTAGTCCAGAACCAAAGTATACAGCACCAACGTATACAGCACCAAAGCCAAGAAGAGAGGAATCAGGCGGAATTAATATTCCAGATTTCTTAAGAAGAAGATAAGCAAAAAGAATACATAAGGCCGTTAAAAGAGCAAGATTGTTCTTTTAGCGGTCTTTTCTATTAGAGAACTACTTGAAATCACTATGCAAAAATGTTAAAATATCGAAGAAGAGAAAAGAGCAATTCATTACTCCAGGGTAAAATGATGAAAAAACTCAGTATAGGAGGAACTAATAAACAATGGAAACAAAGACAGTTTATGTTGCGATGTGTGGTGATATCATTCATTATGGACATATTAATATTATTAATCAGGCTGCAAAATTAGGAAAGGTAATTGTAGGGCTGCATACTGATGAAGTAGTAGCTTCTTTGATGAGATTACCTGTATTAACATACGAGGAAAGAAAACAAGTGATTGAAAATATTAAAGGAGTCAGCGAAGTAATTCCGCAGACGACTTACGATCAAGTGCCGAATTTACGTAAATTAAAACCTGATTTTGTTGTGCATGGCACTGATTGGTGTCAAGGTCCAGATAAATATTTAAGGGATCGTGCAGAAGAAGCAGTAAAAGAATGGGGCGGCAAGATCGTAGATATCCCTTATACAGAAGGAGTAAGCTTAGATAAATTAAATGATCTGATTCTTCGTATGGGTACGACGGATGTAAGACGCGCAGCACTTCGCAGAATGCTTGCGATTCGGAAACATTTGACGGTTTTAGAAGCACATAATGGTTTGACAGGATTAATTGTAGAAAAGACAAAGATTCAAAAAGAAGGACATAGCCGTGAGTTTGATGCAATGTGGATTAGCAGTCTTTGTGACTCTACTGCAAAGGGAAAGCCAGATATTGAACTAGTAGATGTAACATCTCGTCTGAATACAATTAATGAAATTATGGAAGTTACGACAAAGCCAATTATCGTAGATGGTGATACAGGCGGAAAGATTGAACATTTCACTTATACAGTCAAGAGTTTAGAGCGTGTTGGCGTATCGGCAATTATTATTGAAGATAAAGTGGGATTAAAGAAAAATTCACTGTTTGGAACAACTGCAAAGCAGACACAAGATTCCATTGAGGGATTCTGTGAAAAGATTCGTGCTGGAAAAGCAGCCCAAGTGACAGAAGACTTTATGATTTTTGCGCGTATTGAGAGTTTAATTTTAAAGCAAGGAATGGAAGATGCGTTAGCGCGTGCAAAGGCATATATTGCAGCAGGAGCTGATGGAATTATGATTCACAGTATTGATAAGACGGGAGAAGAAATTTTTGAATTTTGTCATCAATATAATCAATTTCCAAATCGTGTTCCACTCGTTGTTGTTCCAACTGCGTATAACCAGATTTATGAACAGCAGCTTTTTGATGCCGGAATTAATATTGTAATTCATGCGAACCATCTGATTCGCAGCGGTTATAAAGCAATGCAGGCATGTGCGGTAAATATTTTAGAGCATGAGCGTTCGTATGACTGTAATGATATGTGTTTAAGTATTAAAGAGATTTTAACATTGATTGATGAATAAAGGAGAATTACGATGTTAGATTGTGATGTTTTTTTCCAGAAAATGGAGCAACTTGACTTGCATTTTTTTGCAGGTGTGCCAGATTCTTTACTGAGCAGTCTGAGTGCGTGGCTGATGGATCATAATCCAGAAGAACATGTCATTGCTGCAAATGAAGGAAATGCCGTTGGAATGGCGGCAGGCTATTATATGGCGACAGAGAAGATTCCAGTTGTATATATGCAGAACTCTGGTATTGGTAATAGTGTGAATCCTGCGGCATCTTTGCTGCATCGAGAAGTATATCAAATTCCAGTATTATTTTTTGTAGGATGGCGTGGAGAACCAGGAGTTCATGATGAGCCACAGCATGTATTTCAAGGAAGAGCGACAATTCCGATGATAGAAGGCATGGAAATTGAATGTGAAGTGCTTTCTACAGACTGGGAAAAAGCAGCTATACAATTAAATCAGGCAGTAACAAAAATGAAAGAGACAAAAGAGTCTCATGCATTTGTGATTCATAAAGGAACCTTTAGTGCATATCCGTTAAAACAAAAGGGATGTGATACATATCCGCTGACAAGAGAACGTGCATTAGAGGTTATTACCGAGTTAGTGCCAGAACATGCAGCACTTATTTCCACGACAGGTAAAATGTCACGCGAATTGTTTGAAATTAGAGAGCGAAGAAACGAGGGGCATGAACACGACTTTTTAACAGTCGGTTCTATGGGACATGCATCAAGTATTGCATTTGGAGTTGCTCGCTGCTATGATAATCCAGTATATTGTTTGGATGGAGATGGTGCATTGATTATGCATATGGGATCACTTGCTGTTATTGGACAAAGCCACTGCCATAATTTAAAACATATTTTAATTAACAATGGATGTCATGAATCTGTTGGAGGACAGCCAACAGCAGGTTTTTCGATACAGGCAGAGCAGATTGCAGCGGCATGTGGTTATCCGTATACATGTACGTGTACGACAGAACAGCAGCTGAGAGAGGCAATGAAGCAGGCTATGACAAGAGATGAATTAGAGTTTATACAAGTTATTGTCAATGCAGACAGCCGGGCAGACCTCGGTCGTCCGACGATTTCAGCAATAAAAAATAAAGAAAATTTCATGAATTATATTATCAATAAAGAAAATTAGGAGGAAAAGGATTGTGAAACGAAATATATTATTAAATCCAGGACCTGCCACAACGACAGAAACTGTAAAATTAGCACAAGTTGTACCAGATATTTGCCCAAGAGAGGCAGAGTTTGGTGCATTAATGGAATTTGTTTCAGAAGGACTGACAAGTTTTGTCGCTGATCCAAAAGACTATACATCAGTATTGTTCGGTGGTTCCGGAACAGCAGGAGTAGAAGCTGTATTAAGTTCTGTAATTGGAATGGACGAGACTGTTTTAATTGTCAATAACGGTGCATATGGAGCAAGAATGTGTCAGATCTGTGATGCATATGGAATTCATTATATTGAGTTTCAAAGTTCAAAAACAGAGCCAATTTGTATCGAACAGTTAGAAGCAGTGATAAAAGAAAATCAAGGATTTATTCAGTATTTAGCAGTCATTCATAATGAGACAACAACAGGATTGTTAAATGACTTAAATCCACTTGCTGAGCTAACAAGAAAATATAGCCTTACATTAATTGTAGATGCGATGAGTTCTTATGCTGCAATTCCAATTGATATGGCAAAGCAAAACATTTCTTATTTAATTGCAAGCTCTAACAAAAATATTCAAGGAATGGCAGGAATTGTATTTGCGATCTGTAATAAAGAAAAACTGCAGCAATTAAAAGATAAAAAACCAAGAAATTTTTATTTGAATTTATATGCACAATATGAATATTTCCGCAAGACAAAGCAGCTTCGATTTACGCCGCCAGTTCAGACATTGTATGCGTTAAAGCAGGCAGTTATTGAGCTTCAGGAAGAAACAGTACAGGGTCGTTACGAGCGTTATACAGATAATTGGGAGACATTACTCGAAGGTATTACACGATTAGGGTTAAAATACCTTGTAGCAAAAGAACATCATTCGCATATTATTACGACGATTCTTGAGCCAGACTGTGAAGGATATTCTTTTGAAGGAATGCATGACTACCTATATGGCAGAGGATATACCATTTATCCAGGAAAAATTGGAGAGAAGAATACATTCCGAATTGCCAATATCGGAGCGTTAGATCGGGAAGATATCAAAGGATTTTTGGAATGTCTCGAAAAATATCTCATTGGCATTAAGTTTATAAAATAAATAAGCAAGAGGCGAAGAAAACATGAAGCAAAATGAATTTGAATTTCTTTGTGCGTTAGAGAGACAAAAGGGAAAGGGACTTTTCCTGCAGGAAGCTGCATCTGAGGCAAAGCTGCTGACAGAAGAGGCAGTAAAAATGACAAAAGAGTTAAGCAAGATCAATGCAATTGAATGCAGAGATAATAAGCTTTATATTACACAGAAAGGATTGGATCAGTTAGAACCATATCGTGTAAAGAGAGCAATTATTATCGCAGCAGGATTTGGTTCTCGTATGGTTCCTATCACATGGAATACGCCAAAGCCGTTAGTTCGTGTACATGGAAAGAAAATTATTGAGACATTATTGGATGCAATTCAGGCAGCAGAGATAGAAGAAGTTGTATTAGTTAGAGGATATTTATGGGAACAATTTGATCAATTATTATATAAATATCCAAATATTAAATTTATTCAAAATGATGATTATACAAAGGCAAATAATGTATCCTCTGTCTATCTCGCAAGGCATCTTCTGGAACGTGCTTATGTATGCGAAGCGGATTTGTATATTAGTAATCCAGCAATTGTGCGTAAGTATGAGTATACTTCCAATTACTTAGGTGTGCCAAAGACATTTACTGATGATTGGTGCTTTGAGACAAAAAATGGATATATTGAAAAGCTTTTAATCGGAGGAGAAAATGTTCACCATATGTATGGAATTTCATACTGGACAGAAGAAGATGGAAAGAAGTTAGTGTCTTGTCTGGAAAAAGCCTATCTTGAATATCCAGGCGGAGCGAACTTATATTGGGATGAAGTTCCACTAAAACTATATCTTGACCAGTTTCATGTGCAAGTGCGTGAATGCGGGATGAAAGATATTATGGAAATTGATACATTCAAAGAGCTTCAGGAAATTGATCCTCTTTACAAACAAACAAACGCATAGATATCATCAAGAGACTTTCTTGATTTGGTTAAAAACCGCTGTAAAATAATACAATTTTATAGCGGTTTTTTGCGGTTTTTGTCATATGCAGCTGATACATTTTTTGAATTGACAGACCGATTCTGACAAAAAAAATAAAGGCTATGTTATATAATAAGAAACATGTTGTACATAGATGTTTATTTTATTATCAACTGGGCAATGAATTTATTTGTTCTCTTGCTGACTGGAATTTTATATCGTCAAAAAACAGCAGGTCTGCGGTATAGTATAGCAGCAGCAGTTGGAGCGATATGGGCATTGCTGCCATATACAACAAAACTTCCAACATGGATGTTTTCTTGGGGAGGCGAACTAATTGTAGCCGTCTGCATGTGCCGGATTGCATACAGATGTCGAGGAGGAAAAAAAACAATTACGGCTGCACTGCGCCTCTATGCAGTAACGTGGTGTGTTGGCGGATGTTTAAATGCCATTTATTATCAAACAAAGGCAGGTGTATACATTCGATATTTGTTGTATGGAGAGTCGGCAGACATTTCAGTGCTGTGGCTTATTCTGGCAGCGGCTGTGGCGGCAGCGGCAGTATATTTTGCTTTCATTTGGCATCGACATGAAAGTAAAAAAAATTCATTGCTCTGTCCAGTACAGTTATGTTTCTGTGAAAAAACAGTGGATATAACGGCATTGCTAGATACTGGAAACCAACTTTATACGGTTACTGGAAAACCAGTAAGTGTAATCGGAATTTCTATTCTCGAACAATTATCAAAGGAAAAAGCAGAATGGATCAAACGATATCTGGAAGGGACATTGGATGAGAATGATGCACTAGATAGAATTATGCTTGTACCATTTCAGAGCGTTGGAAATTCACATGGGATGATGCCGGTGATATGGATAGATACTATGACAATTAAAAAAAATACGTCAGAAGACGTTGTGTCCAAACCAGCTTTAGGAATTAGCAGGCAAGAAATCTTTTTTCACAAAAAATATGAAATGATTTTACACCAAAGCTATGGACAGGATTAAAAAGGAAAATATGGGAGGTCAAAAATGATAATTAAAGTAGCTGTTCCTGAAAAATTTCAATTTAAACTTGTACCATCATTCCGTAATATGTTGATGTCTCAAAAAGGAGAAGTTCACTATATTGGAGGAAGCGATGTATTGCCATTGCCGTTGGAGCCAGAACAAGAGTCCGTGGCGATCGATCAGCTCGGAACGGAAAAAGAGAAAGAAGCAAAATCACTGTTAATTGAACATAATTTACGACTCGTTGTATATATTGCAAAAAAATTTGATAATACAGGTGTTGGTGTAGAAGATTTGATTTCCATTGGAACGATTGGTTTGATTAAAGCAATCAACACATTTAATAAAGGAAAAAACATCAAATTAGCAACTTATGCCTCTCGCTGTGTTGAAAATGAGATTTTGATGTACCTTCGAAGGAATAATAAAACACGAATGGAAGTATCTATCGATGAGCCGTTAAATGTTGACTGGGATGGAAATGAATTACTTCTGTCAGACATTTTAGGTACGGACGAAGATGTTATTTATAGAGATATTGAAGATGAAGTAGAAAAAAAATTGCTTAATCAGGCGATTGCACAATTATCCAAACGAGAGCAGCAGATTGTAGAACTGCGGTTTGGTCTAAATTCCGAAAGCGGAGAAGAAATGACACAGAAACAAGTCGCAGATCAACTTGGAATTTCACAGTCTTACATATCACGTTTGGAAAAGAAAATTATTAAACGATTAAAAAAAGAAATTGTAAGATTTGAGTGAGGAATAAGAGGTCAAATATTATATTATGTGAAAAGTGAAATATTATACAGGATGATTTGGAATATAGAGAAAACAGAATCATGAGAACAAATGAAAAGATTGCAGCATATTCTAATTAAGAAAAAAGATTTCAACAGGAAGTTTCATATGTTACAAATTACACCTCGTTTTAACTTTATTCATTTATTAAAAACAGATAGACCAAAAGCTATGGCATGGATAAAAGGAAACAAAAATTATCCAAAGATGAGTGGGCTCGTAAAATTTTATCCGACTCAATATGGAGGCGTATTAATAGAAACTGAGATATTTGGGATGCCAGACGAGAATCAACCATCTTCTTCCGATTTTTATGCATTCCATATTCATGAATTTGGTAATTGTTCAGAAAACTTTGCCAATACTGGGCAACACTATAATCCAACAAATGAGCCACATCCAAGACATGCTGGTGATATGATTCCGCTAATGGCAAATCAGGGGTATGCATGGATGGCATTTTATGATAAACGATTTACGATAAGAGAGATTATCGGAAAATCTGTAATTATTCATAGTCATCCAGATGACTTTACGTCACAGCCATCTGGGAACTCAGGGGAAAAAATAGGATGTGGAGTCATCTATCCTCTGTAATCAATAAAATATGAGGCTATTGCAAAAATAATCGTAGTAATTTCATGTTATGATGTTGGGGTTAAAAGCTTTTGACCCCAGGATGCTTACGAATTTGATTTTTGCAACAGCCTTTTATTAGGTATAGAAAATCATTCCAATGTTCCAATACGTTTTGATAGATAGTCATACATCTGTTAGTAGTTGACGTTTTTTTCCAAATCTTTTATTATAGATAAATAAATGTATTGATGGAGGAATGTTGTACAATGAACATATTGAATATAGAGCATATTAGTAAAATCTTTGGAGAAAAAGTAATCTTTGATGATGCGTCATTTGGTGTTCATGAAGGGGATAAAATAGGAATTATTGGAATTAATGGAACGGGAAAGACAACACTTTTAAAAATGATTGCAGGAATGGAGACGCCAGATGAAGGACAGATTATTAAGCAAAATGGAATGAGAATTGCGTATTTGCCGCAAAATCCGCAGTTCCCGGAAGATGCTACTGTTTTGTCATATGCATTGGATGGTACGGCAGAAACGGACTGGCTTGTGCAGAGTAATCTCACAAAACTTGGAATCGCACAGTATGACAGTTTGATTTCACAGTTGTCTGGAGGTCAAAAACGAAGAGTCGCACTTGCGAAAGTGCTTGCAGCGGATTTTGATATGCTTTTATTGGACGAGCCGACGAATCATCTTGATGAGGAGATGATTATTTGGCTTGAAGATTATTTAAAAGAATACAAAGGTGTTGTTCTTATGGTGACACATGACCGTTATTTTTTAGATCGTGTATCAAACCGAATTTTAGAGATCAGTCGTGGAAAGATGTATAGTTATGATGCAAATTATTCAAAATTTCTTGAATTAAAAGCACAGAGGGAAGAAATGGAATGGGCAAGTGAAAGAAAGCGTCAGAGTGTACTTCGGATTGAAATGGAGTGGGCAAAGCGTGGATGTCGGGCAAGAACAACAAAACAAAGAGCGAGACTGGAACGTCTTGAAACATTGAAAAATGGTTCAGCACCCGTTTTGGATCAGGTTGTAGAGATGGATTCGGTTGAGACAAGAATGGGTAAGAAGACAATTGAGTTGAATCATATTAGTAAAAGTTATGGAGAGAAGATAATTATTAAAGATTTTGATTATATTGTATTAAAAAATCAAAGATTAGGAATTATTGGACCAAATGGATGCGGAAAATCTACATTGCTTAAGATGATGGCAGGCATTATCAAACCAGACAGCGGCAGTATTGAAATTGGAGAGACTATTCAAATTGGGTACTTCGCACAAGAAGAACAAGACATGGATGGAACGCAGAGAGTTATTGATTATGTAAAAGATATTGCAGAATACATTCCGACAAAAGAAGGACGAATCAGTGCGTCACAATTGTTAGAACGCTTTTTATTTGATGCTGCAATGCAGTATGCACCGATTGCTAAATTATCGGGAGGAGAAAAAAGAAGACTGTATTTATTAGGTGTGCTTGCAAGCGGATGCAATGTAATTATTTTAGATGAACCAGGAAATAACCTTGATATTCCGACATTAACGGTGCTAGAAGATTATTTAAATTCATTTTCTGGAATAGTAATTACTGTTTCGCATGACCGATACTTTCTTGATAATGTAGTAGATCGAATTTTTGAATTTGATAATAATGGAAATCTGCAGCAGTATGAGGGGGGATATACGGATTATTTAGAAGAAAAAAATAGAAAAATAGCCGCAATGGAACTTGCAGACGAGTCCGAAAAAAAAGCGGCAAAACCATCTGTGAATAAAAATTGGAAACAAAACCGTCCAGCAAAATTGAAATTTACGTATAAAGAGCAAAAGGAGTATGAAACAATCGATGAGCAGATCGCAGCATTGGAAGAAAAAATAGAGCAGTTGGATGAGGCGATTTTGGCAAATGCAACAAATTCTGGCAAGTTAAATGAACTGATGATAGAAAAAGAACAGACACAACAGCAGCTAGAAGAAAAGATGGAACGCTGGGTTTATTTAAACGAACTTGCAGAAAAAATCGAGGCGCAGAAAAAATAAAGAATTATGTAAGAAAATTTATTGCTGTAATAAAACAAATTCTTTTTGGAATACTAATAAGAGAAAAATTTTATATTCGTTTCAGAAAGGATTATCGTATGATTGGAATTATTATGGCGTTAGTGTCAGGGGCATTGATGAGCATTCAAGGAGTCTTTAACACAGAAGTGACAAAACAAAGCAGTATATGGGTGGCAGCAGGATTTGTACAGCTTACTGCGTTCGTTACATGTATTGTTGCATGGTGTATGACAGGGAGAGAAAGTGTTGGTGCATTGTTTCAAGTAGAGAACAAATATACATTATTAGGCGGAGTAATCGGAGCATTTATTACATTTACAGTAATTCAAAGTATGGGAAGCCTTGGACCGGCAAAAGCGGTAATGATTATTGTTGTTTCACAGCTTCTTGTTGCATATATTATTGAATTGTTTGGCATGTTTGGGGTGGAACGAGTGGCATTTGAATGGAAAAAATTGATCGGAATGGCATTGGCGATTGTGGGAATTATTATTTTTAAATGGGATTAAATTAAAAATATACAAATAATTTGTTACTATTTTGAAAAATCTACTTGTCATAACAACATTCTTTGGTTAAAATAAGGGTATCAGGCGAGAGAAGCGTATTATGCCAGATGGAGGTATAATATGAAAAGAAAAAGAAAGGGAATTATTCCGTATCTCGTTTTAGTAGTTGTAGTTATAATTGCAGGATTATACTATTACAGTATAAGCCAGCAGCCAAACTGGGAAGTAATAGAAGAAACAGGAACAAAGACGCAGGAAGAAGAATTATCAGAGGCGGCTTCTAAGCCGTCTGTTATCTGTGTTCATGTTTGTGGTGCTGTAAATAAGCCAGGTGTCTATGAAGGTACGGAAGATCTTCGCCTTTATCAGTTTATTGAACTGGCAGGGGGATTTCGAGAAGATGCTCTTGCAGAGTACTTGAATTTAGCACAAACGGTTCAAGATGGAATGCAGATTTATGTTCCATCTAAACAAGATATGTCACAGTCAGCCGTTTCCCCAATGCAAAGCAGTGGTCAGCAAAAATTAAATCTTAATACTGCTTCGAAAGCTGACTTGATACAACTCCCTGGAATTGGTGATACAAAAGCACAGGCAATTCTTTTTTATCGAGATACAAATGGAGCATTTCAATCAATTGAACAGTTGATGGATGTTCCTGGAATTAAGGAGGCGACATTTGAGCAAATCAAAAACCTGATAACAGTAGTAAACTGACAGGAGTAAGAAAAAGCAGATGAAAACTGCTTTATCATCCTGTAGAACAGGAGATGTATATGGCTAAAGTTTTAGTAGTAGACGATGAAAAGATGATTGTAAAAGGAATCCGTTTTAGTCTGATGCAGGAACAGATGGAAGTAGATTGTGCCTATGATGGAGAAGAGGCAGTAGAAAAGGCGAGAAATACGGAGTATGATATCGTGCTTTTAGATGTTATGCTGCCAAAACTCGATGGCTTCCAAGTCTGTCAGCAGATTCGGGAATTTTCCAATATGCCAATCATTATGCTTACAGCAAAGGGAGATGACATGGATAAAATTTTGGGGTTGGATTATGGTGCCGATGATTATATTACAAAGCCATTTAATATTCTCGAAGTGAAAGCAAGAATAAAAGCGATCATGAGAAGAAACCACCCAAAGCCAGTTGAAGATACCCAAGAGAAGAATACACAGGTAGTATCAGGAGATTTACGTCTTGATACGGAGGGAAGACGTGTATTTATTAAAGGAAAAGAAATTAATGTTACAGCAAAAGAGTTTGATTTACTGGAACTGCTTGTGACAAATCCAAATAAAGTATATGGAAGAGAGAATCTTTTAAATATTGTCTGGGGATATGAGTATCCAGGCGATGTGCGAACCGTAGATGTTCACATCCGAAGACTTCGTGAGAAGATTGAGGAGAATCCAAGTGAACCAAAATATGTGCATACGAAATGGGGCGTTGGTTATTATTTCAAGAATTAAATCATGGAAAGAATATTTTAAAAGTTTTCGTGTCCATATATTTTTTCTGATTATATTTTGTGGTATGATCCCTGTTTTGCTTATGAAAGAAGTAATACTGTATTCGTATCAGGGCAGATTGATTAATCAAAGAGTAGCAGAACTGCGCTATGCATGTACCGTACTTGCGAATCAGTTAGACAGCAGCAATGTATTAGAGACAAGCTTGACAGATCAAATAATAAAAGAAGTGACTTGGATATCAGAAAATTATGGAGGAAGAATTCTTTTTATCAATGATTCCTATCGGATTATCTTTGATACATATGTATGGGATGAAGGTAAGACATGTATCTCTCAAGAAATCTTTCAGGCATTTGATGGGGAAAGTTATTATAATACAGATAATAAAAATTGGTTTGTTGAATTTACCGTTCCAATCACGCAAAAATTGGATAGAAATACAAAGATAGTTGGTATTATAGCAGTCAGCACATCAACTGCTTCTGTTCGGGATATTATGAAAGATGTGCGGGACAAAGCAACGATTTTAGATATATTAATTACTGTTTCAATCGTTGCACTTGCAGTTATTATGTCTGGCAAGTTTACAAGACCTTGGAAACAAGTCGTATCCATTATTGATCAAGTAAAAGAAGGAAATTTAAATGTCAAGTTTCCAGAGAACAGCAAATATAGAGAAACAGAACAAGTAATTGATACGTTTCGTCATGTATTAGAACGGTTGAATGCTATTGATCGTTCCCGTCAGGAATTTGTCTCAAATGTATCACATGAGTTAAAGACGCCCATCACGTCGATTCGTGTCTTGGCAGATTCTCTTATGTGTGAAGACAATGTGCCAGTGGAATTGTACCGAGAATTTATGGGAGATATTTCAGAAGAAATTGACCGTGAGACGAAAATTATTAATGATTTGCTGTCGATGGTGAAGATGGAACGAGAAAATGCAGTGATGAATATTTCTAAAGTAAATATTAATGAATTAATTGAGATGATTTTAAAGCGCTTACGTCCAATTGCAAAAAAACGTGAAATTGATGTTGTATTTGAAAGTTTCCGTCCGATTGTGGCAGAAGTTGATGAGACAAAACTGAGTCTTGCTTTAAACAATCTTGTGGAAAATGCGATTAAATATAATAATGATGGAGGATGGGTAAAAGTTTCTTTAAACGCTGATCATAAATTTTTCTTTGTAAAGGTAATGGACGGCGGAGTTGGAATACCAGAAGACGCCCTTCCTCATGTGTTTGAACGTTTTTACCGAGTAGATAGGGCAAGATCAAGAGAGACTGGAGGAACAGGGCTTGGTCTTGCAATTACGATGCAAGTTGTTCAGCTTCACAGTGGTTGGATTAAGGTTGACAGCAAAAAAGGTGAAGGAACTGCATTTCTTATGAGAATTCCACTGAATTATATAGCATGACAGGAGGAAATGGAATGAAACGATGGGGAATTGCGTTCATTCTTCTCATCTGCTGTCTGTTCAGTGGATGCAGTAAAAATGAAACAAAGAAACAACAGGAATATTTAATTTATGGATTGGAAAATGGAAAGGCAAAACTAAAAGCCATCCCATACAGGACAGAAACAACGGACAGGGATCAGTTAATTGAAGAATTAGTTGATCAATTCATGAATTTAAAAGAAAATGGTGCAGTCAGTGCACTTACAAATAAAAGTCTGTTCCGTGATTATAAGTTGGAGAATAAAATCTTATATTTGGATTTTCAGCAAGGATATCAGTCCATTGCTGCAATTCAAGAAGTGTTGTGCAGAGGAGCACTCGTTCTGACCTTTATGCAGGTAGATGGAATTGATTCTGTGTCAGTAACAGTGAATCATCAGCCATTAATTGACAAGAGTGGTAATCCGATTCAGACACAGAAAGAGAGCGATTTTGTTGACGTAATACAGAATGGATTAAATGAAGCGACAAAAATGAATATGATATTGTATTTTTCAGATGAGGAGGGAAGTAGTCTTCTCAAACGAGAAGTCGAAGTATTGTACAATGGTTCTTATCAGTTAGAATCAGCGGTTGTGAATTGTTTAATTGAGGGACCAAAGGACGATTCTTGTAAAGCAACACTTCCTCCGAATGTAAAACTGCTTGGTGTTTCCGTAAAAGATGGTATTTGTTATGTCAATCTTGACCAGACTTTTTTAGATGAAAGGTTAAATACAGAAGCATATATTCCGATTTATTCGATTGTGAATTCGCTTGCAGAGCTTCCTGGAGTGCAGAAAGTGCAGATTTTGGTAGATGGAAAGTCGGATATTATATATCGGGATGTGATTTCTTTAAAAGACCCATTAGAGAGAAAGCTCGAATATATAGGAGGAAAGAATAATTAAACGTCCATTACTAGCAATTGCAGCTGCATTGGTACTTGGAGGGGTATTTGCATGGTGGAATTGGGTAGTCGGATGGTGTGCATTAGGTGCGGTACAATGGATTGTGCTGCGACGAAAGGGGAGGCACAGAATTTGGCTGGTGCTTCCTCTTGTTGCTTGTATCGGGATGATCCGAACAAATCAGGTGATGCAGCCCGATAATTTGGAAATGGCATTAAGCGAAGATTCTCAAATGAGCTGTGTACAAGGAACTATTCGATGGATTCAGCCAACAGCTTCGATGTGGAAAATAGAGTTGTCTGATCTTATTTTGGATAAACGGAAAAAGAAGCAGTCGTATGGAAGGTGTATTTTATATGTAAAAGAAAAGCCAGACGTTCAAATTGGAAATCGTATTCAGGCAGAGGGTGAAATGGAATTATTCCAACAAGCATCCAATCCAGGAATGTATGATTTGCGTGCATACTATCGGGCACAGGGAATTCGCTACTGTTTATGGGCAGAGCAATGGCAGATTGTTCATACGAAGACCGATTTATTGATGAATGCAATTTATCAGTTTCGGACACGGCTTGTACAATCGTTGACACAGGCTGTTAATCAGCAAGATGCTGGAGTGATGCAGGCAGTATTTCTTGGAGAAAAATCTGAATTAGATGCAGACTTAAAACAATTATATCAGCAAAATGGAATTGCTCATTTATTGGCAGTATCAGGATTACATATTTCTTGTATTGGATTAGTTGTATTTCAGCTGATTCGTAGAATAACAGGAAAGTTTGTTTGTTCTGGGATTATAAGTGGGATAATGATGGCGGCATATATTGTGATGACTGGGGGAAGTGTTTCTGCATTAAGAGCGGGAGGAATGTTTTTTGTATTGCTTTTTGCAAATGCAAAAGGACGTGTGTATGATATGCCATCAGCATTGTCACTTACAGTTATAGTAATTTTAATATGTTATCCTCTTCAGCTATTTCAATGTGGATTTCAGCTTTCTGTCAGTACTGTCGTTGGAATTGCAGTAATTGCTCCAGCGATTTTGGATGGAGACACACATTCTAAATGGTGTAATACGATAATTGTATCGTGTTCGATTCAGCTTGCATCATTGCCGATTTTATTATGGCATTTTTTCACTTATCCACTATACTCGATTGTTTTAAATATGATCGTACTGCCATTTGCATCGGTTCTTCTCTGTTCGGCAGCAGCAGCGGCAGTTATAGGACTGTATAAGAAAGCAACTGCTATATTTTTTGCTGGCAGCGGACATTTTGTAATTCGTTATTATCAATGGATCTGCCAACTATTTGAGACAATTCCTGGGGCAGTACAAGTGATTGGAAGAGCAAGATGGCAGCAAGTGCTGCTGTATTACAGCTGTCTGATTGCAGGAAGTTTTGTATTAGAAAAGAAGGCAGAAGCAAGAAGAAGATCCGAGTATGGAATCATCAGGCAGGAAAAAGAAAGAGACCGTTTAAAAGAATGGATGATGGCTGTTGGAATGATTATACTGATTGCAGCATCATTATTATTATTGCAGCCAATTCCTTTATTAGAACTCAATATTACTGTATTAGATGTCGGACAGGGCGACTGCAGTTTTATTTCTTTTCCAGATGGAACAACGATGCTGATTGATGGAGGAAGTACAAGCGAAAAAGAAGTGGGGACAAATCGAATCGAACCATTTTTATACAGTCAGGGAATTTATGAATTGGACTATGTTGTGCTGACTCATCCTGATGAGGATCATATAAATGGAGTAACACAATTGCTCCAAGAACATTCAATTCAAATTAAAACACTGCTTCTTCCTGATGTGGAGGAAGGAAAAGAACAATATAAAGAAGTGATTCGTCAGTGTGAAAATACGATATGGATGAAAAAAGGAATGATGTGGAACAATGGAGAAGTAATAATGCACTGTTTGCATCCAGCACAAGGAGTTCAATTAGACGATGCAAATGATTGGTCAGTTGTATTAAAATTAGAATATAAAGGATTTTCGATGCTTTTTATGGGCGATCTTAGTTTTAAGCAAGAAGGAGAGTTGGAGTCTATTTCTGAGGTGACGGTATTAAAAGCTGGGCATCATGGTTCAAAAAATTCTACTTCTGAGGCGTTTTTACAACAGGTGAATCCATCACATGTTATATTAAGTTATGGAGAACAAAATAAATATGGACATCCACATGAAGAGACATTGAAGAGGTTGAATAAGTATAATTGTCAAATTTGGCATACTGCAAAGCAAGGTGCAATACAAATTACAGTGAAGCCACAGTATTATAAGATATCAGGTTACATAGTGGGGAGCAATCCGTAGGTATCATGGGGTCAAACGATATTTTAATCCAAATATCATTATGTTAGAGGTATCACAGTTAAAAAGTAAGAGAAGGAGTAACAGTCATTATAAAAAATGAAAAAATTAAATGAAGATATAAAATTAAATACATTTGAAAAAGTATATCTTTTATATGGAGAAGAAAATTTCTTAAAATATAGTTATAAAAAAAGACTCAAGCAGGCAATTATTGGAGAAGACACAATGAATTTCAGTAGTTTTGAGGGAAAAGATATTGAATTTTCTGATGTAAAAGGAATTGCAGAGACGATGCCGTTTTTTGCAGAACGCCGATTAATTTTGATTGAAGACAGTGGGTTATTTGCTTCTGCATCGGAGCAATGGGCAGATTATATGAAAGATATTCCAGAAGGAACCTATTTCATTTTTGTTGAATCAAATGTAGATAAACGAAACAAGCTTTATAAACGAGTAGGCAGCATTGGATATGCAGTGGAGATGAAACGACAGTCTGAGCGAGACATTAAACGTTGGATTTTAAGCATTCTCAAACAGAAAAATCTTTTAATAACAGAAGAAGCGATGGAATTATTTCTGTCAAAAAATGGAGATGATATGGAACAAATTTATTCAGAGTTGGAAAAATTAACTTCTTATTGTATCGGAAGTGACGGAATTTATCCGATGGATGTCGAGGCGATTTGTTCTGAGACAACTGTAAATCGTATTTTTGAGATGATTGAGGCAGTTTCAGCTGGAAATGAAAAAAAAGCATTGGATTTATATTACGATTTGCTTGCATTAAAAGAGCCATCAATGCGAATTTTATTTTTGATTGCAAGACAATTTAATCAGCTTATGCAAGTAAAAGATGCGGTGACAGCAGGAAAACGAAAAGAAGAATTAGCGACAGCGATGAAATTAAGACCGTTTATTGCTGGAAAATTAATGGCACAGGCGAGAGCATTTACAAAAGAACAGCTGCGGCAATATGTGGAACTTTGTGTTGATTCGGAAGAAGCGGTGAAAACGGGAAAGCTTACAGATAAATTAGCAGTAGAACTTGTGCTTGTGAAGATAGCACGGAGATAAAAACGCAAAAGGGCGTATCAGAAATGATACGCCTTGTGGTTGTTAATGTTAATTGTTTAATTAAGCCATTGCGTTGACTGCTTTGCTTAAACGGCTGATCTTTCTGGAAGCTGTATTCTTGTGATATATACCCTTAGAAGCAGCTTTGGAAATCTCAGAAGTAGCATCAACTAATGCAGCAGCAGCTGCATTCTTATCACCCTGAGCGATAGCAGCATCTACTTTCTTGATATAAGTCTTAACTCTGGACTTAATCGCTTTGTTTCTTGCAGTCTTTGTCTGAATTACTAAAATACGCTTTTTAGCAGATTTAATATTAGCCATTATGGCACCTCCGTAATAAAATATATAAAATTTGTGACAGTTGGAGAGGAGAGAGTACTCTCGTTCCTATCTTTACATTAAACTCGGAGACACGTTCGTTTTAATGTAAATTTTACATACGATGCTATAGTATCGTATGTTATGAAAAAAGTCAATACATATTTTAAAAAAAATTACAAAAAATAGAGAAGAATGAGTGAAAGAGATTTTGAATGTCCGTTTTATTTATCTAAATATATAGAAATATAAATAACAGGATGGAGAAAAGGAGGTTACATCAATTGAATACACAAAATGAATGGTATACTGATTTAGCAATGGAAGAAAGAGAACGATTTCGAGGAATAGACCAGGAAATATCGGGTGTAATTATAGAGAAATTAGATGAAACAAGAGCAAACATGCATATTACAAAAGTTGAAATTAAAAATGAGCATGGCGCAGCAGTAATGAGAAAACCGATGGGTATTTATTTTACATTGGAAGCGAAAGAATTATCGGAAGATACGGATCAAAGTGAAGTGTTTGCTGAAATACTTGCAGATTATATTGAATCGCTCATACCAGAAAATGCAAAAAATATTTTAGCAGTTGGTCTTGGAAATCAAGAAATGACAGCTGATGCACTTGGACCAAAAGTAGTAAATAAACTTTGGATTACACGGCATTATTCCAAAGAAGGATTGAGCAGCATGATACCTGGAGTAATGGCAAAAACAGGAATGGAGACGGCAATGATTGTAAAGGGAGTTACAAAAGAGACAAATCCCGATTTAATTGTTGTAATTGATGCATTGGCGGCGAGAAGTGCAAGTCGTCTTGGAACAACGATTCAAATTACAGATACTGGAATCTGGCCAGGTTCTGGCGTAGGGAATCATAGAAATGGAATGAATAAAGAAAGTCTTGGAGTGCCAGTCATTGCAATTGGAATACCTACTGTAGTAAAGACGACTTCTCTTATAAAAGATATGTGGAATTATTTGGCACATACATTTGCAGATTCCGAGGAGACAAGGGAGTTAGGAATAAAAATGCAGCAGCTATGTGAAAAACAATGGCAGTCGGCAGCAGCAGAAATGCCGATACAACAGGCGGGATGTATGTATGTAATGCCAAAGGATATGGATGAACGAGTAGTGCGGTTAAGTCATATATTGTCAGAAGGAATTAATCTTGCTGTGCATAGCAGAAAATAGAGAGGAATATAATAAAAGAATAAAAATAAAAAAAGAGGAGAGAAAAATTGCGTACAAGGTGGAAAGAATATATTGTAACAATTTTACTTTGGACAGCCCTTATTTTCGTAACCGCATATATTTTGTTTTTATTATTTCCAGAGCAGACAAAACGGTGGAAACAAACTGCGCAGGAAGCAGTACAAAATACAGCGAGAAAAGTGGGAGCAAATTTGCAGCAGTATGAAAGCAGACTAATGAGCTATATTTATTTTAATAAAATAGAGACATCTCTGTTTGATCCACCCATTGTAGTTTATTTAGAACAAAATACAAAAGCAAATCAAGTGATACAAAACGAGGTGAATCAAAACAATTCAGAAGATGTTTCACTAAGAAGTTCTGTGCCTTCTATGGAAAATCAAACAGATATTTCGGTAAATTCATCTGCAGATACTCCAGTAAATTTATCTGCAGATACTTCGGCAGCTGCAATTACTGGGACAACACAAGTTCTTTCTCCTAAAATAGAAAATATTGTTCATGCTGGAACCTTTTTAGAGTCCCAAATTTTAGATTACAATTATTTAATTCAAACATTTTATATAATTGATAAAAATACAAGCCTGCCGCCAGATATATTAAATCCAGCGGTATTGCTTTCGAAAAATTTAACATTTCAAAAAGATGCATCAAAACCGCAGATTTTGATTTATCATACGCATTCTCAGGAAGCGTTTGCAGATTCTGTACCAGGAGAACGTTCTCAAACGATTGTAGGAATGGGAGATTATTTGACCGAATTATTGACCCAGACATATGGATATCAAGTGATTCATCATACAGGTGTTTATGATATGACAGATGGAAAGCTTGATAGAGAGCCAGCTTATACAAAAGCACTTCCAGAAATTACAAAAATTTTACAAGAAAATCCGTCGATTGAAGTGGTAATTGATCTGCACAGAGATGGTGTCAGAGAAGATTTACATCTTGTTACAACTATCAATGGACAACCAACTGCAAAAATTATGTTATTCAATGGAGTTTGCAGAGGGGTTGATGCGGATAATCCAGAATTGCCAAATAATTATCGGCAGGACAATCTGGCATTTAGCCTTCAGCTTGCACTATTAATGAAGGCACAGTACCCAGATTTGTTTCGGGTCATTTATACAAGACCAAGCCGTTATAATCAGCATTTATGCCCAAAGAGTGCATTAATTGAATGCGGGGCACAGACAAATACTGTTCAGGAGGTGAGAAATGCAATGCCGATATTGGCTGATTTGATTCATCAAATCTTGCAGCCGTAGAGAACAGTAATAAAAAAATATATTAATAATAGTAGGAGCTGTCGCAATAAGAGTGGTTTCTGCAAGATATAGCTATGTGTACAAATATCATTACTATATCATGTATGATTCCAGCTTAATGCAGCAGCTCCTTTTACTGAATCAAGAAAAATAAGCCTTTTAATTCAAATGACTAGATTTGATTAAAATATATAAAAAATTTATCTAATTATATAAAAAATAAAGAGACAAAGCGTAAAAAAAAATTAATATAAACTTAATAAAATTGTAAGAAATGCTTGACATATTAATTATTTTAGAGTATCATCTCTAATAGAGTCTGAAATAGTGACAAATAAGGTCAAAATATCTTTTGACCCCAACGTCATATTATTAATAGTTATTAATCTTAGATAACTGTAATGCAGAATCGTACATTGAAAATCGAATGAGCTATTAGGAACGAATCATAAAATTAAGGAGGTAGCAACAATGTCAGTTGCAGAGTGTATTAAGTGCCGCAGTCGAAAAGTGGCAAGAAAAGTTACTTCGATTGTATGCAGTATTACAATTGCAGTAGCAGCTTTCACGGCTGTACCAACAAAGTCAGAAGCGGCTATTGCAGTGAGTGGGAATGATATTGCAAGGGTTGCGGTATCTTATTTGGGGACACCATATGTACTTGGAGGAACAAGCAGACAAGGATTGGATTGTTCTGGTTTCGTATATGTTGTATTAACTCAGCTTGGATATACGAATGTTCCAAGATCAACTTCTGGATGGAGATCTGCTCCTGCATTAAAGTGGAATGGAGAAAGTGTAAAAGTTCAGACATTAGATCCAACAAATCCGTCTTATGATGCACAGCCAGGTGACATTATTACTTATGAAGGACACGTTGCAATTTGTATGGGACGTCCAGGAACATGGGGACAGTATTCCGATATCCGAAGCTATGTAGCAGCGATGGGAGGAAATACAAGACTTGTATTTGAAACTTATTCTAGTTGGCCAAGTACTTCTCCATGGTATCGCATTCATGCCCGCAGTGCTGCGCCAAATGCACAGGGAAGAATTTCAGGGATAGAAATTGATGATACAAATTTTAGTTCAGCAGGATGTTATGCAATCAAAGCATATAGAATTACAGACAGCTCTGGAAATTCCAATACTGTTTCAAAAAAACCAGAATTAAAAGATGTTTCAATTAGTGATGTGACATCCGAAGGTTATACAGTGACACTTCAGTTGACAAATGCATCATCTGTGCAGTCAATCGCACTTCCAACATGGACAAGTGCAAATGGACAGGATGATTTAAAGTGGTATAGTGCAGCAGTTGGAAATACCGTTAGTTATCGAGTAAAGACAGCGATGCATAATAATGAAGCTGGTGAGTATAATACACATATATATATAAATGATAAGTTTGGAAATACATTATTTGGGGCAAAAACAGTAAATGTACCAGCTTCCAATAATCAAGCAGCAAAGCCGTCTATCGCAGATGTAAAGTTTTCTGATGTGAATTCATCTGGATATACTGTAACAGTAAAATTAGTAAATCTATCCGCAATCACATCTCTTACATTCCCGACATGGACAAGTGCAAATGGACAAGATGATATTACATGGGATACCGCAAAGATCAGCGGCGACACAGCAACGTATCGTGTTGATGTATCCAGACATAATAATGAAGCTGGAAACTATAATACACATATTCATTTAAAAGATCGTGCAGGTAATTTGATCGTTGCAGGTGGAAACGTACAAGTTCCAGCAAAGACAGTAAGCAATAAGAAACCAAAAATTACTGATTTTAAAGTATCAAATGTAAATTCTTCAGGATATGATGTGACAGTTACCATTGAAAATGCAGAAAATGTTACTGATGTATTTTTCCCAACATGGACAGATGCAAATGGGCAGGATGATATTACATGGGAAAGAGCATCCGTATCTGGAAATAAATACAATTATCATGTAAATACATCACAGCATAATAGAGAAAGAGGACTGTATTATACACATATTCATGTTTATGATACAAGCGCAGGTCTTCTTGTAGATGGAAGAGCAGTTATTGTTCCATAAAAAATAGGGCTATTGCACGAAATAAAATCCATATAATAAATGGATGATATTAGTGTAATAAGCCCTTTTTGAATGCAGAATGGATAGGAGGTAATGCAACTGTTTATCAAAAATTATAAAAACTTATAAATAGCTATTGATATTTATAACTTTTAGTGGTAGAATAGAGTATAGAAAAAACATAAGGAGTTTTAAATTATGAGTAAATACTATTCTATCCATGAGTTTTCAAAAATTTTGGGGGTGTCAGCACAA
>JALFSR010000028.1 GCA_022778745.1 Clostridiales bacterium | reverse complement strand
GTTTCTGCGAACTGACCAACGAATGCAAAGTTTACGGCTCCCTTAGGAACTACCAGCGGCCTGTCCTCTTCCTTTCTTGGTTGGAAGAATGCGTTGATATATGGCATGAAACAGGTTGTTGTGTTACAACGATTCTTTGCCCAATCATCAATCTTATCTGTTGGTACTCCAATATGGTACAACCATTCACGACATACCTCTTCTCCGGTACAGTCACGCATAGCCTTCTTTACGTAATTACCTTCTTTGTTGGTAGAAAGTGAATATACCCAAATAAGAACCGTATTTTTATCCTGTGCCTTGAACTGTGGCTGACGATTAATTGTCCATGAAAGATACCAGTTATCTGTGCTGTCCTTTACTGTAACAATACCCCCGGTTGTAACTTTTCCTTCTCTTGGATCTCTCTTGCACACACCAATGATCTTCTGAATAATTTCTTCGTCTGAAGTTTCAACTGTTGCACTCATCCAGTTCGTCGCTTCAACGTCACTACAGAATTTCTCCGGATTACCATACTCACCGTTCTTAGCCTGTGCAGCTATATTTTTCCACAAATCCCATGACTCACCTTCGCCATTCTTGATATTGCTAAGATCCGGTGCAGTATTCTGATCACCATAGCAAGAGGTATCAGTACAGCAACCATTTGTTATGAACACCAGATCATCCTCAACAAGATCGATAGTATCTGTCTTTCCATCCTTCTCATATACAATCTGAGTTGCAACCTTCTTTCCATTTTCGTCCTTAATGACAACATTTTTTACATCCATTCCAAACTCTACAGTTACGCCGTGACTTTCGAGATATTTTACAAGAGGTAAAATCATGCTCTCATACTGATTATATTTTGTGAATCGAAGAGCTGTAAAATCAGGTAATCCATCAATATGATGACAGTATCTGCACAAATATCTCTTCATCTCAAGAGCGGATGACCATCTCTGGAAAGCAAACATTGTCTGCCAGTAAAGCCAGAAATTTGTGTCCCAGAAGGAATCAGGAAGAACTTCGCTGATTTTCTTATCCTCAAGGTCCTTTTCCGGTGTCATGAATAACTTGGAAAGTGCCATTGCGGATTCCTTATCAAGAGCAAATTTCTTATCCGTATGCGCATCCTGTCCACACTTCTCTGATGCTCGACAGAGAGAGTAGTTTGGATCATGCTTGTTTAACCAGTAATACTCGTCAAGTACAGAAATACCGGGAGTCTCAATAGATGGAACATCACGGAACATATCCCACATACATTCGAAATGGTTATCCATCTCTCTACCACCTCTCATGTAAAAGCCCTTACTAACATCCTTTCTACCATCACAGCTACCGCCTGCAAGATCAAGCTTTTCAAGGAGATGAATCCTCTCTCCTTTTACCTGTCCGTCTCTAACCAGATAAAATGCAGCGGAAAGTCCTGCAAGTCCTGTTCCGATAATATACGCTGATTTTCTGTCAGCTCCTTCCGGTTTCTCCGGTTTTGCAAATGCTTCATAAGTTCCTGCTGAATAATACATAAAAACTCACTCCTTTTCTTTATTTCTATAACCTAAACTCTTTATTTAGGTCGTTAGTAGTTTCTATGTGCTTAGTATATTGATAAAAAAGAAGAATTAAAATGAGCAAAAACAAAAGACTGTCATATTTCACGACAGTCTCTTTTCATTGATTAAAAATACGACAAAATGCATTGTTTGTCGTATTATGATTTATAATTTTAAAGCTCTTTTTTGTTTAACCTGGCATTATTCAGTGCATGGGAAAATGTACCCTGAATCAGGGAATTTAGTCTTTCTATAATCACTTTTGGGTCTTCCTTCATTCCATCTTCAATCCATTCCACTACAAGACCCACAAACCCATACTTGTAAAAATTTGCAATAAAGACCTTGTCCTCTTCTCTGACAATCATTCCTTCTGCTGTTTCTTCTATCACACCGTATAGAAGCTGATATGTAACCCTGTACAAATATCGGTATAGGTAGTCCTTAGGAACATTACGATAAATGTTTATAATGAAAGCTTTATCTTTCTTTATCATGTCAAAGATAGACAGAAATCCTTCCTGCCATGTATCATAAGTTCTATTTTCCTTTAATGCCCGCTCTGCATCTTCCTCACAGATCCATTCAGTGAGTTCTAAAATATCATGAAAATGATAATAAAATGTCTGACGGTTCATCTCACACTTTTCGGTAATATCATTCACTGTTATTTTGTCTAACGGCTTCTCTAATAACAATTCCTTAAAAGCAAATGCGATAGCAAGCTTTGTAGTTGTTTTGCTCATACTATTTTCTCCTTTGCTTATTTTATACCATCATAACACCAATCCACAAATTTCTCTAAATATCTAAGAAAAGATTCAATTGGAAATGAAAACATAACAAAAAAGAATATTCTCTAATGACATTGCTTCTAAAGCATACAATTGTATTCTCATTCATTTTTTCTTATTTGAAGAAACTAGTTATTTATCTCTCTCTCGTATCGTTCTGCTGTAAGAATAGTATCGCATTTTACATCACGATATCGAATCTTATAAAAACTCTTTCCCAAAAATTCAACGCATAATATTTCATTTCCTTTTGCATTCTTGATCCCACCAATGAACGATGCATTGAAAAATGTAATCACCGGAAAATCATAACTTCTTTCTCCCTTTATCACTAAATCATTTCCCCACTCGAATTGTGTAATTTTGATTCCTAAAACGTCAAAATCCATTGTATCTCTCCTATATTTTAATACGAGTTTTAGAATCTAAAGGTTTTGGTATAAGGGGCAGATATCTGTAGTATTTCATTTTCTGATGCTCCTTTTTCCTTATAAAGAATATTATTTATCCCTTTTTGCATAATTTTCATATGACTTCGGTGTTACTTTCGTTTCTGCCCACACTTTATCAGCATGTGGCTTCCAGTTCCTTGCATATTCCTCGCATTTTGTACACAAATGTTCTACGGTTTCCGGAGATTGCAAATCGGTTGATTTAGCTCCTGTCTCATTTACAAGTCTTTGAAGAATCTCAGGATTCTCTAGCATAGGACATGGTCTTAAGTGATTTTCATTGAATGGCTGATTGTTATGATATGCCATAAACAATGGTTGCTTTAATATTTCAAGCAAACTGTGTGTCCTTATATTTGCACCAGAATAGTGAATAAATACACATGGCTCTGCATCACCATTTGCATTGATATGGAAATAATTCCTTCCACCGGCAATGCATCCCCCAACGAACTCACCATCATTCTGGAAATCCATAGTAAACAAACCTTCTCCATTTTCCAGCTTACGAATCTCTCTGATTCGATCTTTGATATACATTCTCTGTTCAGGTGTAGGGAGAAGCTCCAGAGAGGCTTCATTTCCAACAGGCATATAGTGGAAATACATGGCATATCTGCATCCCTTGTCCACCATTAGTTTTACGAATTCCTTACTTGTAACTGACTCACAGTTCTTTGAAGTATAGCAGATAGATGTGCCGAAGATTAGTCCATTTTCCTTAAGTAACTCCATCGCATGCATAACCTTCCCATAGACACCTGCTCCTCTGCGCAAGTCATTTACCTCAGGTGAACCCTCAAGACTAATTGCCAGTGCAAGATTTCCGACTCTCTTCATTTCCTGACAAAATGCTTCATCAACTAAAGTTCCATTAGTAAATGCAAGAAATTGACATTCATGATGTTCTTCACACAACTGGATGATGTCTTTCTTTCTCACTAATGGTTCTCCACCCGTAAACATATAGAAATACACACCTATTTCTTTTCCCTGTTTTACTACATTTGATAATTCTTCATAGGAAAGATTCAGTTTGTTTCCATATTCAGCAGCCCAGCAACCAGTGCAATGAAGATTGCAGGCACTGGTAGGATCCATTAAGATCAGCCATGGGATATTGCAATTATGTACAGTTCTCATTTTACGAATTGTTTTTGTACCATGAAGCATAGCCTCAAAACCAAAATTTAGTACGGTTGTTTTTACGACATTTGGATCTAACTCATCCAATAAACGATTCAAATATTGATTCAACGCACAATCCTTGTTGCAAGTCATGTCTTTTACTTTGCCATAGTCTATGTCAAGCTTCTCACCTGACATATATTTTTCCATAAGGTCAATGAGCTTAAGCATTTCCTTTTCTCGGTCTTTCTCAATATTATTAACCAATACATCTATTATTTTTGAGGCGGTTGTTCTAGCTGCTATATGTCCTAAATTACTCATTTATAATTCCTCCGTTTGCATTATTATTAATCAATATCAATAATATCTTTTTGCATACTCTTAATTGTTCTTACTGTATTTGTAACTACTACAAGATTCATTATTCCGTCCAGGCAAATACCAAGACCAACCATTCTGACAATTAGTTTGGTTGCTTTCATTGGTGAAAGCAAAAGAAATGCTCCAACAATTCCGGATGCTATAGCTGTAATCAAAATCCACTTCCATCTTTCAATACCGAATTTCTTTGCTTCGAATGCTGTTTGAATTTTTAATGCGGCATCAACAACCATAAATATTCCTATACAAAATCCAAGTAATTTCACAATATGAGCAGTTCGAAAAATCATCAAAGCTCCCAGTATCATGGAAACAATACCCAATCCAAAATCAAATTGAAAGGCTAATTGAAACAGATCTTTTGTGAAATAGCTTGATATTTTTGCCAGTCCATATATCATGAAAAATACACCACAAACCTTACACAGGACATCTAACCCTAATCCTGGCCAAACCAATAATATAGCGCCGCCAATAATACATAATATTGTCATTACCACATACACATTCTTCGCTGTTTTTAAGTTTTTCATATGTTCTGCCTCCTTATGTGTATTGATAATAATCTAATTATCTTTCCTTTCAAATAGACAAAAAAATAACAGTGTCCAAATTTTTGGGCACTGTTGTAAATGTGTCTAGTTTTTACTTTTGTCTTTCTCTATTTGAGCAATTAAAGCCTTGATTGTAGCTTGATAGGAAACCGACATTCTATGAATTAATCGTTCCTGTGAATCCTGCATACCATGCTGTAACCACCGCAGTGTATTTCCAATCATAGAATTACTATAGAAATGTGTTATAAATTCAATATCCTCTTCCGATAAATTCGTTCCTACAACCTCTTTTCTCACATATTTCTCTACAAAATCCTCTGTAACATCATAAAAATATTTCAAAATCATATCTCTATTTTTTGAATTATAGAGGTGAAATACTGCCTTCTTATATTCAAGAACAAGGTGATACTTCTGCAAATATTCCTCATAAAAATTTTTGTATTCTTGTTTTTCTTTTAATGATTTTTCCGTTTCACTTCTAAGTAATTCCTCTAATACCTGATAAATATCGCTATAATAATAATAAAAGGTATTTCTATTAATTTCACATAATTCACAGATATCCTTTACGGTTATTTTATCAATTGGTTTTTCTTGCAACAACTTAAGTAGGCTATACATAATTGCCTGCTGAGTATATTTAGCCATAACGACCTCTCTCTATTGAATAGGCTTATTATTCTTATAATATGGTTCATTTATAAAATAGAGCATACATCCCCTAATTTCATATGATACAATTCAATTCACAAATTTTCAAATATATTCACTTAGACAACTTGTTATGTTATTCCTGTTAATGTGACTTATTATTCAATTATTGATGAATAGAATAATCTATCTCATATATCTTTTTTGTATAAAAACAAACCATATAGCAGATACAACTATAACTACTAAAAGTATTACCAAGGCATAGACTATTGCCATACTGCTTTTTATCAAGAAAGCTACTACACCACATGTACACAATCCAATGCTTATAAAAAGGGACATTTTACCTAATTGTTTACCATACCCAACTTTATCTTCTGTGGTATCAAAAACTTTTCCGTGCATAGTTGAAACATTTCCTCTTAATAAAGCTACGGCAACCATAAGTATAACAAACGAGACGAACCACATCATAATACTAAAACCAATCATACAAACATCTCCATATTTTTTCATTAATGCTTTATATCTGTTGGTGTCGCATTTATCACAATAATCATTCCGTCATATAATTCTGCCGGGACATCATTGATTCTATAGCTATTTGGTAAGATCTTATTCAAAAAGCTATAACCCTCTCCGAGTGATCCCATCAGCATACTCTGATTGATAATTTTCTTTATTTTTTCTGATTTTTGTAGTTTATCAAAATCAAGATACGTCATATCCATCCCAAGGGCATACGCTGTATTTGCCAAAGAATCAGCAGAATAAAATTTTCGCGTAATTCTTTTTCCATTTTTTCCGGGCAAAT
>JALFSR010000006.1 GCA_022778745.1 Clostridiales bacterium | reverse complement strand
TGTCTCTACTATAATCGCTGTTCCATTTGGACCATATCCTTCATAAGTAATGGATTCATAGTTTGCAGCATTTGCATCTCCTGCTGCTTTTTTAATACTTCTATCAATTGTATCATTTGGCATATTATTTGACTTTGCCTTTGCAATTACATCACGCAATTTGCTGTTATTTGCTGGATCTGCTCCACCCTCTTTTACTGCTACTGCGATTTCTCTTCCGATTCTTGTAAAGATTTTACCTTTCGCAGCATCATTTTTTTCTTTCTTATGCTTAATATTTGCAAATTTGGAATGTCCTGACATATTCAATGCTCCTTCTTTTTTTCGTAAGATAAATTTTCGGATATATTCTACCACCGTTTTTATAAGTTTGCAAGTAATTCCTAATTGATTGTAATATTTTTAAGCCATTTTTTTTGCCGATATCGGCGAATTCCTAAAGTAAATTTATAAACTTCTTCTAATAAAACCATACCAAATACAATATATATCGGAAGTTTTAATACTAATCCTCCAATAAATGCCAGCGGAATTGCAAGTATCCATATACCAGAACAGTCAAGAAACAGACAATACGTTGTATCCCCACCACTTCTTAAAATTCCTACTACATTCACATAATTAAACATTTTTGCTGGCATAAATAATGCGAACATAATAATACATCGACTGATATCAAGAGCAACACTTTGTGTAACCTTGAATAGCCGTATAAACTGCCATCTTGTCAAAACCATGACTATCGCTAATGTAATGGATAACAAAAACTGCATACAAATAAATTTTTTTCCATAATCTTCCGCATCATTAAGACGATTTGCTCCCATTAAATTTCCAAGTATAATCGCACATGCATTGCTCGTTCCTTGGAAGAAGACAATAATTAAATCGGTAATTGTACCTGCAATTGTAACTGCTGCAACAGCTCCATCTCCCATTCGTCCATAAACAAGTGAATACATTGCCGTTCCAAGCCCCCACATAAACTCATTTGCAATGACTGGAGCTGCCGTCTTAAAAAATAATGCAGTAAATTTTTTATTAAAACAAAACAATTCGCTTATTTTTGCTGCGGCAGAACTTTTCGTTACATAAGATACAATTAAAATTGTAACCATCTCGAAACTTCGTGCAATAACTGTTCCCATTGCCGCACCGGCAACTCCCATTGCAGGTGCTCCAAACTTTCCAAAAATCAATATGTAATTTCCTATAATATTGATGATAATTGCCCCCATGCTGATAAACATCGGTGCTTTTACACGATTTGATGCACGAAGTGTCGCAGCATAGGCATTACTTATTGCACTCAATGGATAGGTCAGCGCCGCAATTGTTAAATAATTTGCTCCTTCTGTAATCGTATCTTCACTCGTCGTGAAAATTCTCATAACAAGTTCTGGTTTAATTAATGATGGAACTGTAAATAAAAGAGCACCGATTAGTACAATCAGCAATGCCATTCCAAGTACATTTTTCATTTCTTTTATGTTTTGTTTTCCCCAAAACTGAGCAGACAATACGCCGCTGCCACTGCATACGCCAAATATGAGCAGTGAAAACACAAAAAACACTTTATTTGCCAATCCAACTGCCGCAATACTCGTTTCTCCTAATTGACCAATCATTAAATTATCAATTAAGTTTACAATACTATTCAAAAGTCCTTGCAGTGCAATCGGTAATGCAATTATCATCATTTTTTTTATAAATATTGTATCTTCCAACGTCTGTTTTATCACATGTACCATAAATTTTCTTCCTTTTGCCATTCTACTATGTATTAATATCCAGACTGATGCAAAGTGCTTGATCCACTTTTTGAATTACACTCTGGTCTAAATGGCACACTTTCTCTCTTAATCGTTTTTTATCAATTGTCCGAAGCTGTTCCAGCAAAATAACTGAATCTTTTACAATCTCACAACTTTTTGAGTCAATTTCAATATGTGTCGGTAATTTCGCCTTATTCATTCTGGAAGTAATTGCTGCACAAATGACAGTAGGACTATGTTTATTTCCTATATCATTTTGAATAATAAGCACTGGTCGGATTCCTCCTTGTTCAGAGCCGACTACTGGTCTTAAATCTGCGTAATAAATATCGCCACGTCTGATAATCACTGAATTCACACTCCATTACTGTTTGATAATTCTAGTATCTCCCAAACTATCCGTGTGTATTCTGAAATTCATCGGTGCAATTCGACAGCCATATCTCAAATATGCGCCTGACAGACGGCAGATGTATGCAGGAAAATAACAAATGACATTTATAAATAATTAGATAAAATCGATATATTGATCATCAAAATAATCTTTTGTTCCTACAACCTTTCCATCTTTTATATAAACTCTTGGAATTCGTTTTCCAAGATCACATACAAACTCATAGTTAAAGGTGCCTGCAAGTTGAGCAAGTTCTTCCACTGTAATCTGTTCATTTTGATCTTTTCCAATTAGAGTGACAACATCCCCCTCCTGCACATCTGAAATATGACTTACATCCATCATAAACTGATCCATACAAACACGCCCAATAATCGGTGCCTTTTGTCCACGTACCAATGCATATCCTTTGTTGGACAGCCTCCTCGGATATCCATCTCCATATCCGATTGATACAGTTGCCACTTTCGTCTCTTTGTCCGTTATATAAGTAGCTCCATATCCAATTGGTGTTCCTTCTGGCACAGTTTTTAAATAAGTAATAATACTTTTCAACTCCAATGCTGGAATGAGCGGAACGTTTTCTTTCTTCACTTCTTCCGATGGATACAGCCCATAAAGTGCAATGCCCGCACGAACCATATCAATATTCGCTTCTCTTAAATCAATAATCCCTGCACTATTTGAACAATGGCAAATCGGAATCGAAATTCCATTATCTTTTAATAACTGCAGTGTTTGCTTAAACATCTGTATTTGTTTTTTTGCACCTGTCTTATCTTCCATATCCGCAGTTGCCATATGAGTAAAAATGCCTTCGATTTGAATATTTGGAAGTGTGTTCAACTTTTTTGCCAATACCAAAACTTCCTCGGTGGAACGAATTCCAATTCTTCCCATTCCAGTATCCATTTTAATATGTACATGGGCATTCTTTCCCAGCTCCTGCGCAATATTGGAAAGTACAACTGCCTCTTTCCATTCTGAAATCGTATAGCGAATTTCTTTTTCTATTAATACCGAGAATGATTCTTCTGGCACATAACCAAGCACCAAAATTGGCTTTGTAATATGATGAGCTCTCAGCACCAGCCCTTCTTCCACTGCCGCAACTGCATATCCCCATACAAGATCTTCGACTGCTTTTGCCACTGGTACGCTTCCGTGACCATAGCCATCTGCCTTTACAACACCGCAAAGCATTGTTGTATCTGCAATATTTGCTTTCATTGCCTCCATATTTTTACGGATTGCATCCAAATTGACAGATGCATAAACTCGTTTATATTGTTTCATATCGCATCCTTCTTTCGTCACCTAAAGCGGGCATTTAGAGTCCGCTTCGCTGCTTTTTCATGATTATTTGCCGTTTGTTACTGCGCAAATTCCCTGAACTAAATCAGACGCTTTCATACTGTATTCACCAAACTGTTCTTTTACCCAATCTCCAGCTAATCCATGCAAATATACGCCCAAATATGAAGCTGACAGTGGCTCAGATCCACCAGCAATCAATCCTGCAATAATACCCGTAAGGACATCTCCGCTGCCTCCAACTGCCATACCACTGTTTCCACTTTTATTGATATACATAGGCTCCTCTTTTGCTGCCACTATTGTTCGAGCATCTTTACATACTGTAATAACTCCCTGCTGCTGTGCAAACTGCTGAACATTGACTGGCAGATTCTCTTTTAACTGTGCAATGCTCTTTGATGTCAAGCGACTAAACTCTCCTAAATGAGGCGTCATAATCAGGTCTTTTCTATCATAGCACCATTTTTGTGATTTTACTAGAAGATTTATTCCATCTGCATCTAAAATTAACGGAACACTGCGCATCTTCATTACATAATCAACTAATTGCCCTGCATAATCTGCTTGCGATAATCCCGGTCCGAGTACAATTACATCTGCAAACTGAACTGCTTCCCTAATAATTTCCCAATCAATCTCCTCTTTATTATATGTAGTCATAATTGCTTCTGGCAGCAATGTCTGCAAAATTTCTCTATTTTCTTCTACTGTTAAAATTTTTACAAGTCCTGCACCTATTGCATAGGCGGACGCCGCAGACAAATAAGCTGCTCCTGCCATATTTTTAGAACCTGCAATAATAACAACTTTTCCAAAACTTCCCTTATTTCCATCACTTCGTCTATAAGGAAGAAGTTCCAATTCCTGTTTTGTATAAGTAAATGCCTTATTCTCGACAAGTTCTACGGCAATCTCTGGAAAACCAATATCTCGCACAATTAATTTTCCTGTATATTCTGCTCCTGGATAGAATACCTGCCCCATCTTCTGCCAACCAAATGTCACTGTCATATCTGCCATAATAGCTGTATTCATAACCGTACCAAGATCAGAATGAATTCCTGAAGCAATGTCAACGGCTACAACAAATGCATCCAACTGATTTACTTGATCAATAACTTTCTCAAATACACCTTTGACTTCTCTTGTAAGACCAATGCCAAACAATGCATCCACTACTATTTTATAATTTTCTTTTTTAATATATTCTTCTGCCGTTTCATCTGAAACATTCCTAACACAAATTTGCAGATGATCCAATATATTTTTTTGACATAACCATTCTTTAGTTGCTTTTTGTTCATTTCCAATGACTAGAACATCAACAAAACGATATCCTTTATGGCTTAACATTCTTGCAACCGCAAGTCCATCAGCTCCATTATTTCCGACACCTGCCAATACAAGAACTGGCATTTCATCATCTGTTACAGCTATAATTTCTTCTGTCACTGCCATCGCAGCTCTCTCCATTAATACAACTGACGGAATTCCAATATTCTGAATGGAATATTCATCTACCTGTTTCGCCTGTTTTCCTGTTAAAATATAATCCATATTACTCTCCATTCCTCCGCCATTTCCTAACAAAACAAATAAGCGGATAACACACAATACGAAAAGAAACTGCTGCAAAATTACTGCAGCAGTCTTTCTCACTCTAAAATCACATTTGCAATAGCATAATGCTTTTCATGTGCAACCGACACATGAATTTGATTAACACCTAATTGATCTGCTCTTTTTTTCGCCTCACCATGTAATTGAATATATGGTTTTCCCGCACAATCTCTTAAAACAGCAATTTGCTCTGGTCCAAACCCCCGAAAACCAGTTCCTAATGCTTTTGCTAACGCCTCTTTCGCTGCAAAGTTCGCAGCTAATGATTCTGTGCGGTTAATAAATGGCCGTTCTTCCAATCGAAAATATTTTTCAATAAAATGTTCATTTTCAAGTACACGATGAATCCGATCTATTTCTACAATATCATTTCCTATTCCTATAATCATAATTTTGTTCTCTTTTTTACCGGATTATCCATACGATAAGACAATCGCATTAAACTTTCAGAAAGATGCACATTTTCTACAACTACATTTTTAGGAACATTTAAATCAGTATGCGCAAAATTCCATATTGCTTTAATTCCATATTGTACTAACCGTTCTGCCATCATTTCTGCCTTTAGTTTTGGCAATGTAAGTGCTGCAATTTCAATTTGATTTTTTTGAATAAATGATTCCAACTCCTCTATCGAATATACTTCAATCCCCCTAATTGTCATTCCGATTAATCTTGGATTCGTATCAAATAATCCTTTCACCATAAAACCACTGCGCTCAAAATTGGCATAGTTCGCAATTGCCTGCCCTAGATTTCCAGCTCCAATTACAATTAAATTATGTTGTCTGTTTAATCCTAAAATTTTTCCGATCTCACCATGCAAATAAGACACATTATATCCATATCCCTGTTGTCCAAATACACCAAAATTATTTAGATCTTGCCGAATTTGTGAAGCAGTTACTCTCATCCGTTCACTTAGTTCATTCGATGAGATTCTTTCTACTCCTTCTTGCATCAGTTCCCCTAAATAACGGTAATATCGAGGCAGCCTCTTAATTACTGCCTTTGAAATTGGTTTGCTATCCACTTCCATTCACCTTCCTTATTCCATTCTATTTCTTATTATAACTTTTTGACAAAAAAATGTCAATCAAAATGAGAGTATTAAGCAAATACGCTCGTCTTCAGTTCTTTTTTTATCATTTCACCGAAAAATTTTTGTATATGATAACTTTTTTTAAAAATTTTATTATTATACTAGACAGTTTTTCAGTTTTTTAGTACACTAAGCTAGAGACTTTTGTTCTTACATAGGAAATCACTTAGATATCCTATGTAATCAGACGAAACGTAATAGTCGTTTCGCTGATTTACGTATTATTTTAATAATGACAGGAAGTGAATTTATGATATTAGCCTGTAATAATATTAGCAAATCATTTATTGATAAAACCATTATTACTAATGTCTCTTTTCATATAGAAGAGCGAGAAAAAGCCGCAATTATAGGTATTAACGGCGCTGGAAAAACAACACTTTTAAAAATTATTATGGGAATTATCCGAGCCGACAGCGGAGAAGTTACGATTGCAAAAGGAAAATCAATCGGTTATCTTGCACAGCATCAAGATTTACAAAGCGGACGCTCCATCTACGAAGAAATGCTGGAAGTAAAACGAGATATCATTACATTAGAAGAAAACATTCGCAAACTGGAGTTAGAGATGAAGTCTGCTTCTGGAAAACAATTAGAAGAAATGCTCTCTCTTTATTCTAAAATGCACCACCAGTTTGAATTGGAAAACGGTTATGCATACCAGAGTGAAATTACTGGCGTATTAAAGGGTCTTGGCTTTGAACAGGAAGAATTCAATAAGATCGTAGACCATTTATCTGGCGGTCAGAAAACTCGTGTATCACTTGGCAAACTCCTCCTCTCTAAGCCAGATATCTTGCTTTTAGACGAACCAACTAACCATTTGGATATGGAATCTATTGCATGGCTGGAAAACTTTTTATCCAACTATAATGGAAGCGTCATTATTGTTGCACATGACCGTTTTTTTCTTGACAAAGTAGTAACAAAAATTATTGAAATTGACCGAACTCACGTTCGCACTTATATTGGAAATTATAGTACTTACATCACAAAAAAACGTGCAATTATGGATGCTTTAATGAAACAATACTTAAATCAGCAAAGAGAAATTAAGCATCAAGAAGAAGTCATTACAAAGTTAAAATCGTTTAATCGTGAAAAATCGATCCGTCGTGCGGAAAGCCGTGAAAAAATGCTGAACAAAATTGAACGGCTTGATAAACCTACGACCGATGATGCTGTGATGAATATTACACTGGAACCAAATATATTAAGTGGTAATGACGTATTAAGTATTCAGCACCTAAGCAAATCATTCGGAACACGTTCTCTTTTCCACGATGTAGATATTGAAATTAAGCGCGGAGAACGCGTCGCAATTATCGGTAATAACGGTACTGGAAAAACAACACTTTTAAAAATTATTAATGGTCTGCTTCCTGCTGACAGTGGAAAAATCACACTTGGCTCTCGCGTTCATGTTGGTTATTTTGATCAGGAACACCAAGTTCTTCATATGGATAAGACAATTTTTCAAGAAATATCTGACGAATATCCAGCAATGACAAATACTCAGATTCGTAACGTCCTTGCCGCATTTTTATTTACAAATGATGATGTATTTAAACCAATCAGTGAATTAAGCGGCGGGGAACGCGGCAGAGTTTCTCTTGCAAAACTGATGCTTTCAGATTCTAATTTCCTTATCCTTGACGAACCAACTAACCATCTGGATATGATGTCAAAAGAAATATTAGAGCAGGCATTAAACCGTTATACAGGCACTTTGCTCTATGTCTCTCATGACCGTTACTTTATCAATCAGACAGCAACACGTATTCTTGAATTAACTGGAGAAACATTCATTAATTATATCGGTAATTACGATTATTATTTAGAAAAAAAAGAAGTTTTAACCAATGCCTTTTTTAAAAATCAAGACATATCAATTCAGCAGACTGAACAATCTTCCTCAAAACTAAATTGGAAGATGCAAAAAGAACAACAAGCCAAAGAACGCAAACGCCAAAATGACCTCAAACGTATTGAAGATGCAATTACTCGATTGGAAAATCGAAATGAAGAAATCGATGCACTTCTCACACGAGAAGACATATTTACAAACGTTGAAAAACTTATGAATCTAAATAATGAAAAAGAAGCAATTGAGTCAAAGTTAGAAACATTAATGGAACAATGGGAAGAACTTGCGGATTGATCATATAAAATATAATAAATACAAACATTTTAGTCTTGTTTGTGCTTATACGTAAATAAGGGAGAACGACATGTTCTCCCTTATACTAGTGTTGTATCTTAATTTTTATCATGATATGTTACTAAACCCGATTTTCATGGCGTATTGCTTAACAAATTTTCTTTTCTAGTTATCAGCGAATCAAGTCACCATTATCCAAACACATAACAAGAGACTCTGCTGTCGCAATATTCGTCGCTAATGGAATATTATATAAATCGCAAACTCTTGTAATCTCTTCCAGACTCATACCATCTGTTCGATTTTCAAAACTTGACGAATGGAAAAAGATTACCATATCAAGTCCACCATTTGTAATCTCGTTCTGGAACTGTTTGTCTCCACCCATGGCACCTGGGAGAAATTTTGAT
Organism: Clostridiales bacterium; assembly: GCA_022778745.1. Classification (GTDB taxonomy): domain Bacteria; phylum Bacillota; class Clostridia; order Lachnospirales; family Lachnospiraceae; genus Fimimorpha. Next base: position 4,620 of record JALFSR010000006.1, on the reverse strand, counting down.
ACAGTCAGACCTGTTGCCATCTCAATACGCTTTGCTGTCATACCCGTCGCATATAAATGATGCTTTCTCAATATTCCCTTATATGCAATACAAAAATTTTCCATTAAGGCTTTCTTATCATTATGCGTAATAAAACCAATATTCATTATTCTCTTCCCCAATCTGCTGCTAGTCTATAGTTCGGAACTTGTGGATACTCCGACCCTGTATTATAATGTTTTCTATTTGATTATATCATATTTTAATGAACTTTCAACAATTTATTTTTATTTTTTTTGATTTTTTTGACCATATTTATATTAATCCATGCGATAATTGCTGTGCCAACTGCACTTCCAAACCAATCTTTTGCCAGATCAATTACTTGAAATGTACGGCCATCTACAAATAAGCCTTGATAGCATTCATCCGCCCATGCAATACATACACAGAATAAAAATGTTTTCCACCACACGGAAAAAAATGTTTTAGAACTAGAGAATGTCCATTGACTGCTATAAAATAACTCCGCTGAAATTCCAAGACAAAAAAATGAAAAAATATGCGCAAATTCTCTTAATACTATATTACTAACTGCTAAAATTTCTGTTTGTTCAGCAATGCTTCGCTGAGCAAAATGAGGAACTATTCTTTCCACTAAAAATAATGTCAGTTTTCCACTTGTTTCGCTAGACTGGCTTCCATTTTGAGAAGAAAAGCCAAAAATCATAAAAACACAAAATATTGTTAAATACAAATAAAATATTGTCTGTCTTTTCAAAAACTTTCTCCAATCTTAGTTCTTTTGTCATTTCAAAAATATAATAAACGGAACCATATACATTTCGTCTACTTAATGCTTTTGCATAAATTAACAAAGAAGCTGTTGAAACCAACAGCTTCTTTGTTCAACTATTCCGTTGGCTGGCTTAACATCTGAATAACTTCATCGATGTTTTTGTTAGAAGAATTAATTACCTCAAGAAGACGTGCTACTTTTTCTTCTTCTTTCTTTGCCATTAATTCTTTCTTTCTTGATTTTAACTCTTTTAATCTTGCTTCTGTCTCTGTAATTTGAGCTTCCACAGCTGCTAATTGTTCTTCAATTGTTAAATTAATTGTTTTTTTTCTTCCTCTTGGCATATAAAACCTCCTGACAAAAACCGTAATCTTAAACTCTAATTATTTTAAAAATACTATATCATATTTTTTGCATTTACGCTAGTATTTTCTATATTTTATCACTAATATTTAATAATTTAAAGAACTAGTTATTATTTGCTTAACTGCTTACCTATTATTCTAAAATATTAATTAAATTTTTCAAAGAAGCCTTATTATCTTTTATTCGTTTTCTTGTAATTTACTTAATTTTGCAGCTTGATCTGCTGCAATTAAACTGTCAATAATCTCAAATAAATCGCCGTCTAAAATCGAATCAATTTTATATAATGTTAATTTAATTCGATGTTCTGTTACACGTCCTTGAGGAAAATTATACGTACGAATTTTCTCAGAACGATCCCCTGTTCCAATTTGGCTTCTTCTCTCTTCTGCCTCTGCACTTTGTTTTTTTGCACATTCTAATTCATATAATTTTGCACGCAATACGCGAAGTGCTTTATCTTTATTTTTTAACTGAGATTTCTCATCCTGACAAGAAATTACAATACCCGTTGGAATATGTGTTAAACGCACCGCAGAGTCCGTTGTATTGACACACTGACCACCATTTCCAGATGCACGGAATACATCAAATTTACAATCATTCATATCTAATTGAACATCAACTTCTTCTGCTTCTGGCATAATTGCAACGGTACTTGTTGATGTATGAATACGTCCTCCGCTTTCTGTTTCTGGAACACGCTGTACACGATGCACTCCACTCTCGTATTTTAATTTTGAGTAAGCACCTTGGCCACTGATCATAAATACGACTTCTTTCATACCGCCAATTCCGCTTTCATTAACGTTCATTGTCTCTACCTTCCAACGATTACGTTCTGCAAAACGCACATACATACGATACAATTCTGCCGAAAATAATGCTGCTTCATCCCCTCCTGCACCAGCACGAATTTCCACCATAACGTTTTTATCATCATTCGGGTCTTTTGGCAATAATAAGATTTTTAATTCAGTTTCATAATGCTCAATATCTTTTTTTGCCTGAGATAATTCTTCTTTTAACATCTCACGCATTTCTTCATCATTCTCTTCTTCAAGCATCATAACGCTGTCTTCTACTGTCTGTTTTGCCTCTTTATATGCTTTATATGTCTCCACAATTGGAGTTAAATCTGCCTGTTCTTTCATCAACTTGCGGAAACGATTTTGGTCCTCAATTATATATGGATTATTCAATTCCTGCATTAATTCTTCAAATCGAATTAAAAGATCATCCAATTTATCAAACATTATTTTCAATCCTTTCTTACTATCAATTTTCAAAAGAAAATCTGGCTTTCACTACTCTGTCTTTTCCTGCTAAATCTTGAATTACTTGTATTTTTTTATACCCATATTTTTTTAAAATATGACATACATCATTCGCTTGATCGTATCCAATTTCATAAAAAATCATTCCATTTGGATTCAAATAATTCATAGCAAATTTACTGATTTGCTCATAAAAATATAATCCATGATTTGGTCCATATAATGCCTTATATGGCTCATGTACTCTCACTTCAGGCTGTAATGTCTCAATCACTTCTTTCGTAATATAAGGAGGATTTGAAACAATAATATCGTATGTTTCTGTTATCGCCTCAAACAAATCTCCCTCATAAAACCGAACATCTGCTTTTAATTTCTTTGCATTTTCCTTTGCAATTAAAATTGCTTTTTTGGAAATATCAGTTGCATCTACTCTCTCAAATGTACCAAGCTTTGACAAACTAATTGCAATACATCCAGAACCAGTACATAAATCTAACACAGTACCTGATTTTTCTTTTAATACTTCCTCTACAATAGTTTCTGTATCTTGTCGTGGAATTAAAACATGGTGATTAACAATAAATTCCATCCCCATAAATTCCTGAACACCCAATATATACTGCAATGGAATACGCATCGCACGCTGTTTTAATCGTTCTTGATATTGATTCAGCAATGACAGTTCCAACTGTTTTGAAGTATTGCGTTCTATCAAAAATTTTGTACGGTCAATTGAAAATGTGTCACTCAATAAATACCATGCATCTAATTCCGCTTCGGACACACCTGCCTGTTCTAGTATCTGTTTTCCTTCTTTTAAGAGCTGTGCATATGTGTTCATCTCTTTTCCTCTGTCATCAAATATGTTTTCCAGTCAAATACTTCTTCTACTGCACGAATTGCAACTTCAATCATATCACGGTCTGGCTCTTTTGTTGTTAAATTTTGAAGCCATAATCCCGGACGACTCAGCAAATTAATAATTATATTATCAGAGTTTCCTGCCAGTCGCAATACCTCATAAGAAATACCAGCAATGACTGGAACGAGAACAACACGGCTCACCATCCGAAGCCATAACGTATCCACTCTTATTACCATAAAAAACAAAATACTAATTAACATAACAAATAACATAAAACTGGTTCCACACCGTTTATGCTGTTTTGAACTTTTCTCTACATTACTAACTGTTAATTCTAACCCATGCTCAATACAATTAATGCATTTATGTTCCGCACCATGATACATATATACTCTCCGAATATCTTCCATTCGAGAAATTAATGTCACATATGCAATAAAGATCGCTAATCGCACAATTCCTTCTAACAATCCTGTAAACCATCCATTTCCAATCAATGGCTTTAACAGATTTACAAGAAATACTGGAAGTACCATAAAAATTGCAATTGCCAGTATAATCGAAACTGCAACCGTAACTCCCATAATAATTTTCTCTAAATGATCTCCAAACATGGCTGACAATTTCTTTTCTAATGCAGATGGTTCTTCCTCTTCCTCTTCAAAAAAACTAGAAGAATATGTCAATGTGGACATACCAAGCACCATAGAATCTATAAAATTAAAAATACCACGTATAAACGGAAGACGGAATAGACGACATTTCGATGCAATTCCTTTATACATTTCTTTTTTTACTTCAATTGTATGATCAGGCTTGCGAACAGCAACTGCATATTGTTCGCCATTCTTCATCATAATTCCCTCAATGACAGCCTGACCACCAATACCTGATGATTTCATTTCAATTCCAAACCTTTCTATTTCTCTAAGCTAAGCAGATCTTTGAATCCTGTATATACAGCTTATCCCAGAGGATTTTTTATAATGCGAAGCATTTTTGTTACATAGGAAATTGACACTCTCCATGCCTAAAGGCAGGGGATTCTTGCTACCTGCCACTACATAGTGGCTGACCAGTCCATTTCTGGTAGGTCGTAGTGCAAGGTGTGGCTATGCCATTAGCCATCATAGGGCAGAACGTATAGTTCCCTATGCAGTATGTCTGTTACCAACATACTCAGTTGAGTTACATATGTTCACAACTTCAAGCAAATCCCTATGGATATGGAATCTACATTTACATACATACTTCCTATCATTCGCATGATGTATATGACCACAAACAGGACATGTCTGACTTGTGTATGCAGGATTTACATACTCAACCTT
>JALFSR010000079.1 GCA_022778745.1 Clostridiales bacterium | reverse complement strand
CTGACATATTTTTTCTTTTAAAACTGCACCACGAAGCTCCGTATTCGAGGGAACACGTTTTTTCCATGCATGATATCCGGAACGCGAAACGCCCAATTTTTTCAGTATCCCGCTGACAGAAACCTGGCGTTTCACGGGGAGGGAATTTACTTCCTCTATGTATTCAGCTGTGGCTGTGTAGAGAGCTTTTGTCATTTTCCCAGGATACCGATTGCTTTTTTTCATACTTCGAGAGCATCCTTTGTATCACGCAATTCACGCTGTAATCGGGCTATTTCTTTTGCTTCATCACTGGCATAATTTCCAGAGCCTCGCGTAGGAACAGAACCTTCATTCTTCTCTCCATGTGGCATACTGAACGAAACGCAAATCAAAAGAGTGTCTCTTGGCATTTTTCTACCAGTGACGCTCGTATAAAGCTTAAACACCTTTATCCAGAATAAAGTTTTAGTTGTTACGAAGTACTAGGGGCTTTACGGCGAAACTTGGTAAAATAACACTTGGACACACAACTTCGCCAATTATACGCATCATACGTACAATGGAATGTACCTGAGGAAGATTTCTGCAATTTGTCCCCAGTTCCTTCCAAATATATGGTACTGCATCAATACGAATAATGTCAATTCCTTTGTTTGCTAAATTAAGCATATTGTAAATCATTTCATTCAAAACAATTGGATTACGATAATTCAAATCCCACTGATATGGATAAAATGTAGTCATAACAAACTTATGCTGCTCTGCCAGCCATGTAACGTTTCCTGCGCAGTTGTAGGGAATACTTGCGGCACAGTCGCCTCATACTGCGCTGGAATGTCAAATGTATCATAGAAGAAGTAGCGATCCTGATATTCTTTTTCTCCATTTTTCGCACGAACAGCCCATTCGTGATCTTCGGATGTATGGTTCATGACAAAATCAAGACAAATGCTGATGCCTCTCTCATGACATTCTTCCGCTAACTTTTCCAAATCTTCCATCGTTCCAAGTGTACTTTGTACTGTACGGAAATCTGCAACTGCATCTCCTCCATCACTGCGGTCTGGCGGAGATGATAATAAAGGCATTAAATGCAAATAGTTTACATGGCATTCCTCAACATAATCAAGTCTATCTCGAATTCCATTCAATGTACCTGCAAATGCATCAGTATACATCATCATTCCGACAAGATCATTTTTCTTATACCAATCTGGATTTGCTTCTCGTTCTTCATCAAGTTGCTTTAAAGAATCTTTTCTATTTGTATACCAGTTATACATCTGGTCACACAATTCATCAAAGTACTCTTCATTGCTATATAATTCCATATATAACCACTTTAATTCTCCATAATGTTTCTTCATGCGATCAGAAAATTCTTTACTTCACATCCTATTATTCATCATGTATACGTCTCCCTTTAATTTCACTGTTTTTGTAATCGTTTTCAATGCTATTATAGCAAAAATTTTCTGATTTCACAATGTTTCTTCTCACAAAATATCTCTGATTTTTTATGCAGTTCTCACAATTTTATTATCATTAATTTTTATTTTTTATATATGAATATCTTAAAGCTTTTATTTACTCTATTAATGCTTCCATTATAAACGAAACAACTTCACTTTACTGTTTTTACAAAAAAAGCTATGTTCTGACGAACATAGCTTTTTGATTTACACAAAAATAAGCATAACTGCCTACATTTTTATAAATTAGTTGTCAATTAACTTGTCATCGCCGTTCCAGCTGTACAGCTTACGTACTTCCTTACCAACAACTTCTGATGGATGTTCTGCAGCGATCTTACGCATAGCTTTGAAGTGAACCTGACGTCCTGCTGGAGACATATCCAAAAGGAATTCTTTTGCAAATGTACCATCCTGAATATCGGCAAGAATCTTCTTCATTGCCTTCTTTGTATCTTCTGTGATAATCTTTGGTCCCGTGATATAATCACCGTACTCAGCAGTATTAGAAATAGAATATCTCATTCCTTCAAATCCAGACTGATAAATCAAGTCTACAATTAGCTTCATTTCGTGAATACATTCAAAGTAAGCGTTTCTTGGATCATATCCAGCTTCACACAGAGTCTCGAAACCAGCCTGCATTAATGCACAAACACCACCACATAAAACTGCCTGCTCACCAAATAAGTCTGTTTCTGTCTCTGTACGGAATGTAGTTTCCAGAACACCAGCTCTTGCTCCACCGATTGCTAATGCATATGCTAAAGCGATATCCAAAGCCTTACCTGTTGCATCCTGCTGTACTGCTACTAAACAAGGAACACCCTTGCCTGCCTGATATTCACTTCTTACTGTATGTCCAGGTCCCTTTGGTGCGATCATAGTTACGTCAACATCCTTTGGAGGTGTGATACATCCGAAATGAATATTGAAACCATGTGCAAACATTAACATGTTTCCTGCTTCCAAGTTTGGCTCGATATCTTTCTTATACATATCAGCCTGAAGTTCATCATTAATCAGAATCATAATGATATCTGCTCTTTTTGCAGCTTCTGCTGCAGTATATACTTCAAATCCCTGTGCTTCTGCTTTTGCCCAGGACTTGCT